>JACMQW010000079.1 GCA_014376785.1 Oligoflexia bacterium | reverse complement strand
GCAACCGAAGCGGCGCCCGAAATCTGCTTCTTCATTCGCGCAGTAAGGGAGAGCCGGAAATAAATGCGCAAGGGATGGCGAATTCCCGAACGGGAAAATACCTCCCAAGGATCCCCCATGGCTTCGGCGCCATAAACGAGGTTTTTTCGGCGAATGATTTTTTCCAGAAGCAGGGAAATGGGGGATGGAACCGAAAGGATGAGCGCGTTTTCGGGACGAAGCTCGCCGTCGAGGAGTTTCGTGATTTCCCCGCGCTGTTGAAAATATCCAAGCGGACCTTGATAGTCGGGAAGCGCGAAAACGGACACGTTTTTTCCGTCGACGCGTTTTCCGCCGGTGAGAGGCGTCGTTTTTTCGCGAACTCGTGCGAGTACCCGGACTTCCGAGAAGGCGTCTAGATAACGTTCCCAATACGAATAAGGAAATGCGGTTTCAGTCCAAATACTGGCATCTGGGAGACGCGTAAATCGGTATTCGGATGTCACGTAGATGATCACAAATTCACTCTTTTCCTGACATTCCTATATTATAGAAAAGAATGCGCAGCCTGAAGCTAAATCTCTTTGTTCAAACCTTGATCTGCGGGCTTCTAGCTCTCTTTTGCGCTTATTTTTTTCTCTTTGCGCCGCCCGCAAAAGACCTGATTTATCCTCTGTGTTGTTTAACCTCAGCGCTGTTCCTCTGGACGTTGGTTTCCTGGATCCGCTCTAGCGGCCACTCTTTCGACCTCTACACGATTTTCATTCTCGCGACTGCGTCCTTCAACGGCGGCCAAATCTTCCTCGAAGTGTTCAATCTAAATAGCCGGGGTCTCCTCTTCGGGAGGTTTGGCGAGACGACGCTGTTGGAAACCGTGCTTTTTGTAGCGGTTGCTTTAGCGTCGATTCACCTCGGCGCCCTTTTCCGACTTTCAAAGCAGGAGTTTATCGATTCTGCGGGCTTTCTCACACGTCCGCCGACGGCACTTCTGCAAGTAGGACTTCTCCTTCTCGGCCTATCCGTCGTTCCGACATTTATCGTTTTGAAGCAGATGGTCGATATCGTCCGGACTTCCGGGTATTTCGCGCTCTACACGCGTGTCGATCAGATCGGGATTGATAATATCCTGACGCTGATATCGAACTTCTTCGTTCCCGGAATTCTTTTCACCATGGCCGGCAGTTACGGAAAAAATAAATTTCTTCTGGCGACCCATTTTGGAATCATCGTTTACGGTTTTCTTCTAATTTTTCTAGGACGGCGCGGAGACGGAACGGAAGCATTAGTCGCGTACCTCGTGGTTTATCACTACTGCGTGAAGCCGGTTCACAAGAAGACAGTGTTCGCGGCGGCTGGGATCATGCTCATCGTGGTTTTTCCTCTCATAGCGGCGATTCGAAATGTCGACCTGAGCGATCGGGGTGATATCGGAATGATGGTAGGGGCCTACCAGGCGATCGATAACCCGGCGGTCGCGGTCGTTTCAGAAATGGGAGGATCCATGCAGGCGATTTCACATACGATCGATCTCGTCCCGAAATTCCGGCCTTACGATTTAGGCGCAAGCTACCTTTATGCGGCTCTTTCCGTGTTTCCGAATCTGTTCTGGAGCATTCATCCTTCCGTCGCACGGGGGTCTCCTTCGGTCTGGCTCGTGAGGACCGTCGAGCCGGACATCGCGGCGCTCGGTGGAGGACTTGGCTATACCTATATCGCTGAAGCCTATTTCAATTTCGGATGGTGGGGGGGGCCATTCGCGCTTTTTCTGGTCGGGTACGCGCTCTCGAGCTTGGTTTGCTGGAGCCAGTTCTCGGGCGACGTTTTAAAGATTGCGGCGGCCAGTACGTTTTTCGCGAGCCTCATCGGATTTGCGCGAGCGGATTCCCAGTCGATTATTCGGCCTCTTTTCTGGTACACGCTTTTTCCCTATCTCCTCGTGAAATGGGTCGAGAAGCGAAATATTGCGAAAGCCGCGCCAGTCTAATTCAGTGGGATCCGCGCCTCCCGGGTGTTCAGAATCGTCACACCCGTCACGTCATTTAAAGTCGAGTCGAGAACGATCGAGCCGCGATAATATTCCCGCGCGGGAGCTGGCGGCGGGATCGCTTCATTCATCTTTTCGATCATAGGGTCCGCGGAAAAAAGTGAGTCGTGTAGGGAAAGGGAAGTGCCCTGAGTGTACATCTTTGAGAGGAAGATTGTTTCCTTCACCTTTTCATTGTCGCTGATTCGGCTGTCACTGACCAACAGCGCCTGGTCGGGACCGATGTTCGCGCGAAGCCATTCATTGAACCAATAGTCGAAAACCGAACTCTGCACCGGAGTTTGGTTTTTATCCGCGGAGAAAACGACAGCTGTGCGGTTCATCGCGGGGACCCACACTTCGACGTTGTATAAATCTTTTTTGAACTGCGGATGACGGAGGGGAACCGTGCGTACGAACCCTTGGTACTTTTCGTTTCGTTCGACGAACCACGTTTTCGTTCCCGAGAGCAGCGGGATGGCCCATCGTGCCGGACAGAGTTTATCCAAATGCGAGGCATCGCCACCCAAACAGTCTTTTCCGAAAATGCCGCTCCAAATTGCGTGGAATGGACGAACCGGTGACGTTGAATATTCGGAGTGTCGAATGCCAACCGAAGAGCCCGGATTCGAATCCAGCGGAAGTGGATTCTCTGGAAAAAGATTCCGATCGGCCAGGAGCTGGGCCGGATCTGGGACCAAGGATTTGATGACGGAAAGAAGCGCATTCGGAATAGGCGCATTCAATACTGGTGGAAGTGTCTTTCGTGGATTCTGTTTCAGCTCGTTCAGGTAGTAAATGATCAAATCCGCATCGATGAACTCGAAGAAGATCTGGTTTTGGGGGCGGACCAGGTGGGCGTGCAGGAATTTCGCAGCGACTCGCCGAAGGGGTTCCTCGCGAACGAGGTCCGCGTAAAAACGATTCCGCCGGATTTTTCCGCTCTTCCGGCCGGCCTTTGCCCCTTTTTCAGCAGCGAATTCGATCGATTCTTCATTCAGATTTTTCTCGAAGTTTCGCACCCTCGCCAGAGTCTCCGTGAGGATTCTTTTCGTTTCGGGTTCGCTGAGACGCTCCGACTGGAGCTTCAGTTGATCGAGCCACTCGTAGCGGTAGACCCGCCAGAGGAAAGGATTGATTTTTCGACCGCAATTCTGTTCTTTCATTTGAATTCGGAAGTCTGTTCCGTTTGGCTTCAGCGCCCAAGCCGCGGCGCTGAACTCCGGGATCTCGCGAGCCAAAACTCGGATCTGGCCGAGGACGGCGTCGAAAGATTTCTTTGGGAATTTTCTGAAAACGCTGCGCGAAGAAAAGTAGTTTTTAAGCGCGTCGTAGTAAGCGAGTTGAAGAGATTCATCCTTGAGGAAGAGATGTAAGCTTCCCGCGCGGTTCAGGACTTGATCGAGTTGAACGACGGATGAGGAAGAGGGGCGTGCGATGCGATGCCGGGAAAGGAAATTGAAACGCTCGGTGAAGCGAAGGCTCGAAGCGATCCACCGGGTGACGGTTTTCACTTGAGGAGTCCGAATGAAAGCGATGAGAAGCTTTCGGAAGTGAGGAGGGCGAAAATTCAATGAGTCGATTCCTTCAACTGAGCGGAACATCCTGTTCTCGCTTCTCCTCCCTATTCTATTCGGTCCCCAGCTCAGGCCCAAAGGATTTAATAAATTAGAAATGAATAGGTGGGGCTGGTTTAACGGAGACTCCGCGCCAGAGTGGGAGGAGCTTTTCCAAGCAATGGGCCACGGTGAAGGGGGTGTCAAAAAGCCGACTGTTAGACGCGGCCGAATGTCGCGAAGTTTCTAAAAGAGCTGAAGCAGCGGCTGCCCAAGTCTCATTTGATTCGGAAAGTGCGATACAGCGAACCGATGGAAAGAACGCCGCGAGTTCTCTCGACCCGGGAAGGTCATTCGATAAAACGGGAAGTCTCGCCGCAGAGGCTTCCAGCACGACTCCCGGTAAACCTTCCCAAAGCGAAGGGAAGATCATGATGTCCGCCGAAGCGAGGAGCGCCGGTACGTCATCGCGGCTTCCGAGAAAATGGACGCGCCTCGTAATTCCGAGTGCTTCGATCTTTCCTTCCAAGTCCGCCTTCGCATTCGCGTCGGCATTTCCGACGAGCACCAGCCACGCGGAAGGATGAGTTTTCAGAAAAGAAGCGAAGAGCTGTACGAGACGCGAATGGTTTTTCACTGGCTCGATCCGGCCGATGTGAATGACTTCGATGCCGTCGATCGGAACGCCGATCGACGCGCGAACCGCATTTCGATCGATCTCAGAAGCGAAGCGTTCCGGATTGATCGCATCGTAAATGAGCGTACTTCGCGGATCTTTCCGAAAGGCCGGCGCCTCGCGAAAAAATGCTTCGAGAGCGCCTTCGCTCACGCCAACCACGCTGGTTGCATATCGGAAGAGCCATTGCCGCATGAGCCGATTTTGAAGGGAGCGACGGAGGTTCGCAGGATTTCCGTCGCCGGTCGTATGGAGATGGCAAATGCGGGAAGGCACGTTAACCTGAAACGCCAGGCGGAGCATATAGCCTGAAAAAAGGTGAACATGGGAATGAACGGACGCGTAGCTTCCTTCGCGAAGCATGTTCCGGAATTTTTTTCCGAAGCCCGGGCGGAGCGGGAGATAATGAACTTTTCCGCCGAGTGCGCGGATTTTTCCGTCAAGCTCTCCCGGCTTTCCGGAAAGAACGCAGTAGTCGAACTGAATCCTCTGCGCAGGATCTTGTGAAAGCGCCTCCATGAGTTCGAGCGTGCGCATTTCCGCGCCGCCTCGGTTCATTCGCCCAAAGATGTGAAGGACTTTCACCGTCCTCATGCCGCTTCCCGCGCCGAAGAAAGACGAGCGGATCTCAGCTTGACGACAAATACAGCCCATTGGCTGATTAGGGCGAAGATCGATCCGAAAAGAATCGCCATCGACATGGCGATTACGGTGAGCTTCGTGGAAGCGAGGACGGCGAAAAAGGTGACGACCGCGAAGCTCGCGCACTGAAGAAAGAGTTTCGCGCGGAAGCACTTCATCGCACTCAGTCCGGCGCCGAAAAAGACCGTAATGTAACTGAAGCCTGCCGCGATTGCGAGAATTCCGAAAGCACGAGCGTTCTCGGTATATTCCGTATGCTTCAGCAGCGACAGAATCGGACGTCCGAAAAGGCAGCAAACCAGCGCACTCAGAAACCCGACGACGGCTCCCGCTCCCGCAAGTCGTCGAATCAAGGATTTAAACTCAGTCAGGTGGAAATCATGGAAATATTCGGCGAGTTTCGGGCTAGCGGCGCTCGCGAGCGCACCTACGATCTGATTTCCAAGCATCAAGGGATAACTGAGTGCGGAAAACACGCCGAGGGCGGCCAGTCCGATTCGGTGCTCGATCAGATATCGGGGAATATTTAATTCTAGGGAGCTGAGTACCGTCGCAAAGGCGAGCGGGAGGGAGAGAAGAATGAGTAACTTCAACGATCCGGACGGCAGTTTCCATTTCGGCGCCGCGGATACGCCGCGAGTTCTAGGGGTGTCGTAGAAAGCGAGCACCATGACGGAAGCGAGGAAAATAGCGCCGCACATCGCATTCA
This sequence comes from Oligoflexia bacterium, assembly GCA_014376785.1. Lineage (GTDB taxonomy): Bacteria > Bdellovibrionota > UBA1018 > UBA1018 > UBA1018 > JACMQW01. The sequence continues at coordinate 1,922 of JACMQW010000079.1, read as the reverse complement.
GGCTCTTGATTCGAAAGAGGATCGCCGCCGCGAAAAAACAGGAGAGCGTTCCGCGGATCGCCATGGAGACCGCGATTTGCTCATTTTTCGCCTGTTTTTGGAAAATTCCATAAATGAGGTCCGAAACGGAATCGCAAGCTTTCGCCCCCGCTATGAAGAAAATAGGAATCGCGATTTCGGAGGAGTATCCAGCGACGCAAATGATCGCTAGGGCGACGAGAACCGATAGCACTGAAGAGAGTACTCTTAAAGTCATGTAAGTTGAATTCGAGTAAGAATTTTTAGTGTCGCTGATTATGACGGCGCGAAGTCCGAGCGAAAAAAATAAACTGACCGGCGCGTTGATCGCGAGAGCGAGGGAGAAGATTCCCAGCGTTTCCGGAGCAGAAAAACGCGTGATTCCGAGGAGCAGCAAATACTGAGTCGCCGCGTAATAAAGATTACCGAACAAAATCCAAGAGAACTCTTTTCTCAATCCTGACTGGGTATTTTTTGCCTCTACATCCATCTAAAGGTTTCCCTCACAATGTCTAGTATATGTTCAAATTATTCACACACATCAAGAATTCGAAAAAAATCTCTCTCAGGCATCGGTTAGTCGATGTCCGGCGATTTGCCGACTTTTGTGCGATTTTCGCTTCGGGAATTTTCAGTGTTTTTCTCAGTCGAGATGTTTCGTTTTCGTCACTCGGCATTCTGAAATTAGCCCTAATCGCGATGGTTCAGTTTCTAACCTTCATGCCGGTTGTCTTTCGGGAGCGTTTCTGGCGGAACGTTTCCGCATATGAAGCCGTTAAATTTTTCCATGCTTCGGCCATCTTCGCGAGTTGCCTCGCGACCATCAACATTTTCTTTTTACATATTCCCGGATTTTCTTCCTGGATCGTCATCGACACGGTGATGGTGCTTTTCGCGCTCTGCGGAATGCGTCTGACCCGCCGAATCCTTTTCGAAGTCCGATCGAGCCGAATCAATCAAGCCGCTGGTCGGGCAACCTTGATTTACGGAACGGGCGTCGCGGCTCAGAGTCTGGCGACCCGTTTCGCGGGTGACCCGAGCCTGGGAATTCGCTTGGTCGGGTTCGTGGATGATGACCGTGCGCAGGTGGGAAGGGTAGAGAAAGGGGTTCGGGTGCTTGGAACTTCGGCGGATCTTCCGACGCTTCTGAAAACTCACGGAATCCAACAACTCATTTTAGCGAAGACAATGAAAGACGGTGAGCGCCTGAAGTCCATTCTTCAGGAAGCCCACGGATTAAAGGTCCAAACGAGAATCTTAAGTGACCTTGGACTGAAGAAGAATGAAGGGGACGGAGCCGAGCTCTTCCGCGACGTGAATCTCCAAGATCTTCTGCAGAGACCGAGAGTCCAAGTCGACCTGACGCCGACCGCAAAAATGATCGCGGATGGTGTCGTGCTCGTCAGCGGCGCGGGCGGCTCGATTGGAAGCGAGCTCGTTCGCCAAATCGCGAAGATGGAGCCAGAAAAGATCGTGGCTTTGGATCATTCGGAGTTTAACCTCTACGAGATCGAATCTGAGATGAAGAAGTCGGGATATGCTGGAACTTTCATCCCTATTCTTTCCGATTTGAAGGAGCCGAAGCTCCTCGCCCGGATCATGGATACGTATCGCCCTCAGTTCGTTTTCCACGCCGCCGCTTATAAGCATGTCCACCTCGTCGAAATGAATGCGAGTGCGGCGATCATCAATAACATTCAGACGCTGAAAAACCTGATTGAATGCTCGATTCGCTCCGGCGTTGAGAACTTCGTTTTGATTTCAACCGATAAAGCCGTGAACCCTAAGGGACTGATGGGCTGCACGAAGCGGGCATGTGAACTCATGATCAGCCAAGCGGCCGCTCAATCGGAAAAACGGTTTTGCTCGGTTCGGTTCGGGAACGTTCTGGGAAGCAGCGGAAG
>JACMQW010000078.1 GCA_014376785.1 Oligoflexia bacterium | reverse complement strand
GCTGCTTGTATTCAGGATGTTCTTTCAACTGATCTACAGGAATTTTCTTTTCCTTCACGAACGCTTTGAACTCCGAATCAGAAACCGTGAGTTTCCCCACGATTTTTTCGCTGATAAACTGCTCAGTAGGCATGTTCGCTTTTTTAGCTTCCGCTCCGATGAGTTTGTCTTCCATCAGTTTGTTTAAGCGATCCATTTTCAAATCATATTCGCGCTTATGGAGTTCGTAGATGTCCGAACGCGCTTCGCCGATGAGTTCGTCTTCGGTGACTTCAACTTCACCAATTTTCGCAACAATGCCTGGCTTCGTTCCTTCTTTGGTTACGATGTTTGGTTTAGCGGGTTTTGCTTGGGAGTCCGTGCAGCCTGCGAAAAAAACCATGCTTCCGGCGGTGACCATGCTCAGCACTAAGGAGTAGTGGATCGAGTGGCGATTCGTTTTCTTCACAAAGATTTCCTCTTTCAATATCTCTATCGAAACGCCGGGAACGCCCGCTCGCTCGAAGGTTAGTTACTTAAAATGCGCATATTGGAATGCTTGATTAGGTTAGTGTTGCTGAGCAGCGGAGGCAAATAAAAACTTTTTTAGCCGCAGCGTACCGAGCGCGAATGAGCAGGCCGCCTAATAGCATTTGCAAAGCGGACCAACACCAAAACGCCTTCGGTGGGAGGGAGTGATTTCCTTGGGCGATGAGGAAGGCCACAAATGACACTCCGAAAGCGAGTTGGAGAGCGACTGGAAAAGGCCTCGCATTTCGAATTCGCATCGACCCGCCGCATTTTGGGCAGCTTTCGTCCTCCAATGCAGGTCGGCTGATGGGACCTCCTTCGCCACTTGTTCCAGGTTTTTTCGACTGAGAATCAGAAGGTTTGGAGAAGGTCATGGAGCCTCAATAGTCCGATCCAGTTACCGTGCCGATCAATCACGGGCAGCACGTTGATTTGGGATTTACGATTTTCCATCAGAGCGATGGCGTCCCTTGCCGGCATTTCGGGCGTCGCCGTGACCGGGTTCTTAGTCATGACTTCGGCTGCCTGTAGTTGGAAGAATCGTTCTTTTAGAGTCAGGGATTTCCGAATGTCACCGTCCGTGATCAGTCCGACGAGTAGCTTCCCGCGCACGACCAAGACTGCGCCCGATCTTTTCTGAGTCGCGATCACGACCACTTCATCCATTTTCGTGTCTTCCGACACGATACCGACCGCGTCGCCTTTTTGCATGCAGGCGTCCACGGTGAGATTCAGTTTTCGGCCCAGGCTTCCGCCCGGATGGTTCACCGCAAAATTTTCCGCATTGAACCCTCGAACTTTCATGAGCCCGATTGCCAACGCATCCCCGATGGCCAGCGCGAGAGTCGTGCTCGTCGTCGGTGCAAGGTTATGCGGACAAGCCTCGACTGAAACCGAAGCATCGATCACTGCATCCGCGCCCGCTGCGAGGTGGGATTTCGAATTGCCAGTGATCGCGATGATCGGGGTTTTCAAAGCCTGGAATGCGGGTAAAATCCTCAAAATTTCTTCGGTGTTTCCCGTGTAGGAGAGGGCAAGAATCACGTCTTTTTTACCGACGAATCCCAGATCGCCATGGAGTCCTTCGGTCGGATGGAGGTACGTTGCTTCAGATCCGGTAGAAGCGAGGGTGGCGGCAATTTTCTGAGCAATTTTCCCCGATTTTCCGACTCCGGTGACCACGACTTTTCCGCCGCGCTCAAGCGCTTCATGGAGAAGCTTCATGGCCCTCAGCCACGCTTTCGCTTTTTCTGAATCGAGGGAGTCGATTTCTCGAACAGTCGCGAGGATGGCTTCTCCCTCGAGGCTTAAAGTACGACGCAGTTCTTCGAGAATTTCTAGGTCCTTCACAATGAATCTAATATCTTCGCGCCGTTGACAGTCTGCAATAGAATTCTGCACACTGAAGTCAATGGTTCTATCCTCGGCACGCGCGAAAGTCTTATTTCTGATGTTGATGACCAGCCTCATAAGCTGCGTGGCGTTTTCGGGCTGCATGACGGCTTACAAAAAATCAGTCGGCGCAAATACTCAGCGAAATTTTAGCAAAGTTTTCATCTCGGATTATGATTTAGCGTGGCAGTCCACGCTTGAAGCGATGAAATCGATTCGTCTGGATGTGACGAACCGGGAAGGCGGATTTCTCCAAACGAGGTGGATGGATAATACCAAAGAGAAAAACTTCTCCGACGGCGATGGATCGACCGTGCCTTACATGAAAGCTCAGTACCGATTTAAGGTTTCCGTCGGAAAGGGCGTTTACCAAGGTCGCACTGCGATTAAGGTCACCGTGCAGCGTGAGCAGCTCGCCAGTCGCGATGCCCTCGATGACTTTCGGCCGCTGGATAGCGATACGATCGAAGAAAATACGCTCCTTTATCGCATCGGTCGGATCATCTCGCTGAAGACGCGGCTCGCGAAACTCGAGGCCCTACGGACAAAGCAGGAAATTCAGCAGGCGACTAGGGAAGATTCTCCCGCATTACCGAGTTCGGAAGACCCGGGAGTAGACACGAGTGCGCCACCGGCAGGGGATGCGGGTGGTGCTTCCACTGGAAGTGATTTCATCCCGGAGGCTCCGCCGGAAGCTTTGGATTAATTGGGCGTGCGGGGTCAGTTGCGGTGGATGACCACCTACTGGCATGTGAGTTGCGGTGGATGACTGACTACTAACGTAGTGCTTGATTCCAAGCCAGCGCCCGCTCAGAGAAAGGACGTCCTTTTTTCAAGCTGCGATTTTCAAGCACTTCGATTGTGTGAAGTGCGTGCGCGCGAATGCGCCCGTCTTTCGACTCATTCATCAGCGGGAGGAGTTTCACGGTCACTTCTTTCGCGCCGATCTCCCGTAAAGCTTCCATCGCTTTTTGGGGAACCCAGTCGGCGCGGCCCGTGCGGAAATTTCCGGGTCGGTAATTATGAGAATCCATCGCCGCGTTCACGAGGGCGTTGGCTAAACCGTCGGGCCGAAGTTTCACCAGCGTTTCGATCGATTGCATTCGAATCACGAGTGCCGGATCCGACGCGAGGTGCTCGAGCACTTTCTTTGCGGCGGGCTGGTAGCCGAGAATCTCGATTGATTTGAGTGCGGCGGATCTGACCATCCAACTTCGGTCGTCTAAAAGCGTCAGTAGCGCTTCCGCGTTTTTAACGCCGCGAATTTTCGTGTGCGCAAGCAGGGCGACGTAACGCTCGGAATCCTGTGCGGACTTGTCTTGTCCGATTTTCAGAAGAGATGGTGCGGATGATTCTCCATACACTCTCTCCCACCGTTCGATCAGGCCTTGGAAGTCGGTTTGTTTTTCGCGGCGGAAAGAAGCGAGGTCACTCCGCAGTAACGTTTCCATCGACGCTTTCGGTGCGCGCGCCGGAATCGCTGCGCTCGCGGATAAGGCGGTGAGCAGAAAACAGGACGCAACCAAGGCGTAATTTAAGCTAGGAATTAAGCATTTTTTCAAAATCTGCCTGGAGCTGTTCTTCCGTTTTTTCATCGATCTTTTTCTCCTCGGCCGGAATCTCGGCGGGACTGCTCGAGGACGCATCGGCTAAATTTTTCTCAACGACATCGACCAGAGATTCGAAATCGCCGCCTTGGGAAGTTTCGTGCGCATGGCGGTCGCCGATGACTTCAGTCGCAATTTCGGGCTGAGCGGCCGTTTCACCGTCACCCATAATGGGGAGAGGCAGCGCTGTTTTCTTAGCCTGTTTTGCTTCTAAGTTTGTGGATGCATCAGTGGTGCGAGCCGCATTCGGAGTAGAGGTCGCATCCGCATTGGGTAAAGAGGCGCCAGCCGTAGAGGAGCCCACCACCGTGTTCGGGCCAGCATCTGCAATTTGTTGCTTGAGTACCTTGTTCTCTTTCTGAAGACGTTTCAGGTTTGCGAGGTCGTCCTCGATAATCGCATATTCGGCTAATTGTGCTTCGAGTTGGTTCACGCGGTCTTGTAGAGGGCCTTTGTCATTTCCATCACTCGACCGTGTCTCAAGCGGAGCACCTGTTTCGCGGGCATCGGCCTTCGCAGTGGCCAGCTCTTCCTCGATTTTCATTTTCTCATTGAGAACGGTGTCGAGCGCGTTTGCCTGCTCGGCTAATCGCTTCTCGAGCTCTTTTAGTTTTTCAAGCGCTCCCGGATCAACCGAAGAGGGTGCGGCGGAGACCGCGGCGTGATGCGTGTCGGTAGACGCGTGGATCATTCCGAACGCGCGAGGTTGGGCTTCTCCTCGGCCTAGAAGTCCGAAGAGTTGGACGTTCATTTCTTCTGCGTCCACCATGAGTTGGCTTAAGTAAGCCTTGATGATGTTCGATGGGACATCTTTCCCGGCAACCCCATACTTGCGCTTTCGGATCAGATAAAAGATCGCGTAGCCTGCAAGTCCGGCGAATAAGGCCAGTGCTTCAAACAGAAGGGCTTCGTGCGAAAATTTAGAGAATAAATAGACCCATGCATCCATACAGCTTCACCTACTAAAATTGTAGGGAACTCAGCCCGTCTCGTCAAATCCACTCTGTAATCTGTTTGAGGGTTCATGGTTAGAACCCGAAATGCGGTGTCAAAATCTCAACTCTAAGCAGCGACTCTAAACAGTAACTCGTTAATCCATCTCCCTACGGCCGGCCCGAAGTTGTTCTTCGGGAGTTTGGACTGCCGCCAAGAGCGTGGCGTGGAGTTTTCCATTAGTTGCCAGAATCGCGGGTGATTCGACGACTTTATCTCCTCCGCAAAAATCCGTAACCGTGCCCCCTGCTTCCCGCACGAGCAAAAGTCCCGCGGCCACGTCCCAAGGGGACAGGCGACGTTCCCAAAACCCATCAAACACACCGCGAGCAGTGTAAGCCAAATCAAGCGCCGCACTCCCCGGACGACGAATCGCGCGAGCCACGCTGGAAAGTTCTTCGAACGCGACCATCTCCGTCTGCAGAAGTTCCGTTTTTCGGTAAGTAAATCCAGTCGACAGTAAAGAGTCTGCAAGTTTAGAAGTTTTAGAAACTTCGAGTTTTCGCCCGTTAACGGTTGCACCGCCACCGAGCGATGCCACGTAAGTCTCGCGTAGGATCGGATGCTCGATCACGCCCGCAATGACTTCTCCATCCCACTCCGCTGCGATCGAAACGCAGAACATCGGAAATCGATGGACGAAATTCGTCGTGCCATCGAGCGGATCGATGATCCAACGACCGCGCGCCACACTTCGGGCCGCCGTGCCTTCTTCGGTCAGGAAAGAAAAATCGGGCCTTATTTTCCGGAGCGCGGCCACGCAAGCCCGTTCGCTCTCGATGTCTGCATTCGTGACTAAACCCGCTCCGATTTTTTCAGAAACCTCGAGATTCGCCTTTGAAAGTTGTTCGTAATAGCGACGGAGGATGGCCCCACAGGCCTTTGCCGCGCGAATCATACCGGGTAAAAGGAGAAGGGGATCAGGCGCATGATCCGCAGGTGGAGCGCTTTTTTTTACGCGAGATTTCCGGGATGCGGCAGTGGCCTTTGGTTTGACTTTCTTGTCTTTCATGATTTTTTCTCTTTTTCGGATCTCGCTAATGAATATTCAGTAAAAGCGTTTTTTAAACGACGAGTGATTTTCCCGGGTTTTCCATTTGCAATCTTCCGACCATCGATTTCGACCACAGGAGCGACCTCTTTAATCGTGGAGGTCATGAAGATTTCGGCTGCGTCGTAGAGTCGCTCTTTCGGAAATGGAACTTCACGAACCTCTAGCCCCATTCGTCTTGCGATTTGGATGACGGTCCGGCGTGTGATGCCGTCTAAAATTCCACTGGAAAATGGGGGAGTGACGATGATGTCGCGCTTCACGTAGAAAAGGTTGAAGGTCGTGCCTTCAGTCAGAAACCCCGCGCTGTCACAAAGGAGGGCGTCTTGGTAACCGTCGTTCGTGGCCTCGAGGTAAGCGAGGAGAGAGTTTAAGTAGTTCCCGGTTTTCGCGGCCGGATCGAGGGCCCTTTTTTCGTTTCTCCACCGATCCACTACTCCGTAACGGTAGCCTGCTTCCCACTGCTCCGGAGTCGGAGGATTGAGGGGTTGGACGATGACCGCGAAGGTGGGGCCGCTTAAAATATTTTCCGTTCCGAAACCAATTTTTCCGGTGCCGCGCGAAATGACGAGGCGGCAGTAGGCCTCGGTCAGCTTAGGAGCGTTCAGGGTGTTAAATGCGTTCAGCGATTTTTCACACTCCTGCGCGTAGAACGAGAGGGGTTTCGAGAGCTTCATTTTACAGAGGTCAGCTGACTTAGCTAAGCGAACGAGGTGTTCTTCTAAATAGAGGAATCGACCTCCATAGGTCCGCACGACTTCATAAAGGCTATCGCCATAGAGGTAGCTTCGATCGAAAGCCGAAATAGAAGGCGCGAATGGGTCGGCGATGAACTCCCCGTTCACATTTAAAACGATATTTTTAGATGCCGTTTCCATTAATGGTTTCTTCACAAAAAGATGTTACTTCAAATGAAGCTATGCTGGAAGCAAACGTATCCCTCCTCCCGAAAGCATCCCGCGACGACGGTCGCGATTCGTTAGAAGTCGTTATCATCGGAACGGAGGACCATCCGCTGGATGAACTCGTCCGACTTCTCGATACTTTGGGTGCTAGGGTGGCTGGAAGCGTCATCGCCTCTACGCGAAAGATTAACCCGGCAACCTACATCACGCGCGGAAAGCTCGAAGATGTGCGCAAACTTCTCGAGACGACGAATGCAGACGGAGTCATCGTCGATGTCGAGCTCTCGCCGAATCAACTTCGAAACGTCGAAGAGTTTCTGGGCAAACCCGTTACCGATCGCCCCGGGGTGATCATTGAGATTTTCTCCCAACACGCGAGGACGAAGGAAGCAAAGACCCAGACTGAGCTCGCACGTTTAGAGTACGTTCTGCCACGGTTGACCCACCTCTGGTCTCACTTTGAGCGTCAGCGCGGAGGCGGGACGGGAAACCGCGGGATGGGGGAGACCCAAATCGAAGTCGATCGACGTCTCGTAAAAAAGCGGATGAGTACGCTTCGCGAGCGTCTAAAGGAAATCGAAAAAGAGCGCCACATTCAGCGGGCAAAACGGAAAGAAGTTTTGAAAGTCGCGTTAGTCGGTTACACGAACGCGGGAAAGTCCACCCTCCTAAACGCACTCACGAAATCGAAAGTGCACGCGGAAGATAAACTTTTTGCGACCCTCGATTCATCCGTCCGAATGCTTTCTCCCGATTCCCATCCGCCGGTCGTCGCCGTGGACACGGTTGGTTTCGTTTCAAGACTTCCTCCTGAGCTCGTCGCATCGTTTCGGTCGACGCTCGAAGAACTTCACGAAGCCGATTTACTGGTGCATGTAGTGGATGGTTCGAGTCCGACCGCACGCGAAGAATTAGAAGTGACGATCCAGGTAATGAAGGAACTCGATGTCGAGTCGAAGCCGCGCATCACGGTCTTGAATAAGATGGATTTACTAAGGTCCGATACCGCCGGTGCTGCGAGCGTTCTCGCTCAGTCGCTGGCACGTCGAAACCTCGCCCGGATCGTGGCGCCGGGTTCGTTTTCGCTATCGGCCTTCAATGCTGACGAAGTTTCCCACCTGCGCGATGTGATTCTCGAGCACTTCAAGTCGAAGTTGGACACCTACGAAGTGGTGATTCCTTATTCCGAGAGTAAACTCGAAGCCCTCATTCATAAGAACGGCAGCGTTGATCACTTAAAGCACATCGAAAAAGGCACTTACATGCGCGTTCGAATGGACGCGGCTTGGGCAAAGAAGCTCGGGATCGAAAAATACAGCACTTAGAAGGTGCACGTCGGTCAATTGCCGAACGCGCCTAGTACCGAACGAAAATTTTATAGCCCTTGGTCACTTCGGAGTCGCTGAAGAGTCGGAGACGATTAGAAATTCGGCCAAGCACCCCTTCGGCAACCATGATTTTACCGGCGGAGTTTAATCCTACGGGGATTGCAATGTGACCGTTCTTTCGACCGTGAGGAGGATCCCGCTGGATGACCACGTCGAAACTTTTTCCATCACGGAACCAGCTGCGAAGTGTTTCTACCGTAATGCGCGTCCATCCTTTCGGAATGAAGTAGTTCGTATCGAATGAGCCGGCGGTGAACATCGGAAGGTGGCGATCGTCCGCGATGTTCGCTTCCGAAAGGGCGGTGATGACGAAAAAATTACAGGCTCGAACTTTTTTTCCGACCACGTCGTACTGGAGTTTTTGGTAGTCGCGCCGACCCATACTCGCTAGGCGAGCCGCTGTTTCGCTGAGTAAGAATTTTGCGGTCGAAAGCGGACGGACGACGACTTCTTTCGGTCCCGTGTAAGTTTCAGCTGCGCGCTCATCGTCTTCGTCGATTCCAGTGTCGTTTGGATCTTCAACCAGTACGGGTGGTCTGGCCGGAGTCGTCGGTTTAGCAGGCACCGGCGCGGGAGCCGGCGTAGTCGGGCGAGAAGGCGCGGGCCAACCGGAGGTTGGTTTTGCTGGGGCGGGTTTTGAAGCAGTGGGTTTCACGTCAGTTGTTTTCACTTCAGCGGTTCTCACCGGAGTGGAGGTAGGATCCACGCTGAGAAGCGGACCTCTGGACGGTGCGGAAGGACGGGTAGGAGCAGTGACGGGTGCTTTCACAGTGGGAGGCTCCCACCATGGCCGCGTGGAAAACACGGGAGAAGGAGTCATCGGCCGAGCAGGTTGGGTGGCCTCGCCAGGACGTTTAATCACGAGTCGATCGCTTGGGGCTGCGACTGGTTTCTTTGCCACCACGGGTAGCAGTACGGGAGCGACCCGAGTTCGGTCGGACTTCGCTTCAGTCGTTCGAGGCTCCTGAGAAGGATCTAGATTGGGTGACGGAGTGCGGGTGGGATCAGTGGTTTTCCCACCTGCTTTTTCATCGCCGAATTCCGAAGCGGTTTTTTTCGTTTGAGGATTTTTTTCAATTTCGTTTGAGTAGGCGACGATCTCATCGCGGGTCATTTCGCGTTCGGGCATCTGAGTCGCGATTTCGACTTCGACCGGGTCGAAACCCTCGCTCTCGCCGGGCTCTTCGCCTGCGGTTTGCGGTTTCGCTGTCACTGATTCGCTTCCATTTGGATAGAGGGTAGACCTCTGGACTTGCCCACAGGCCGTAAGACCAAGGCCAGTGATGACGGAGAGGGCAGCGATAAATGAGGGATTTCGCGGTATCATGCAGACCTTATAGCGCATTGCGTTAATAAGGTCACGGTTTATTTCAGGTTCCTATGTGCCTAAATAGGGCTTTAAATTCGGGCACATAGGGGGCAGCGCAAAGGGTGAGGTTAGCGATAAATTCCGCAGGACAACGTTTTACCGTCGGCAGTGATTGCGGCTGTGTCGAATGCATCTGGCAGGTTGACGAGGGCAACCGAGAGATCGTCGATATTGTATTGCTCCATAAATCCTTCGGAATGATCTTCTTCTACAAGCTCGATGGAGGATGAGTTTTTCACGTGAGCTGTGAATTTTCCATCCTTGGCAGTTTCAAGTGTCAGCGTGAAGGAGCCCGCCTCTTCAGTGAAGCTGACCTCGCAAGTCGCGCCAGAGCTATCCACTGCACCGGACGAAAGGGAGGTGGCGATGAGTTGAGCGTGTTCGCGCACGTTATTGAAAAGGGTCTCGTCCGCGCGTGCAGCCAAAACGGAAACAAACGCAAAACTGAATACGAGCATGAACTTCATGGAGAACTCCGGCATTTTTTAAGAAAGGTTCGATGAATAGGGGCCTGAGCACACGGCATGACTTATATGGTCAACAAGATTTTACCGCTTCGCCCACCGAGCCGGGTCCAACCCGAAATAACTCCGTAAAATCCCAAAAAGCTCCGGATGCTTTTTCAAAAGAGATCGGGGGTTCATGAAAAAGTATTCCGTCAGCACCGCAAAAAATTCAGCCTCGTTAGTTGCTGCGTAAGGATCAATATCTTCACTACTAATGTCTGAACTACCGATATTCCCACCACCGAACTCTCGGCTTGGTTCGTGACCGTAGCCGCCGCCCACAGCTCTCGAACTTCGGTGCGCGCTGAGCTCTGCGCGAAGTTCGAGGAATTCGCGAGACATCACCGTGACCCACCGTCCAAGATTACCCTGCGGACCGAGTTCAGGGGTGCCGTCGAACTTTCCATCTTGCTGGTCGAGCTGGTGGGAGAATTCATGGGCGACCACATTTTGGTTTCCACTCGAACCATTCAACGAGCTCTTCACCGCTGCCCAGGAAAGGACTATCGGACCGCGTTTCCAGGACTCGCCTAATCGGGGCCCGGCCGTCGGACGTCCAGTCGCGGGATTGAGCGGATTTTCGCGGGGAACGTACGCATCTTCCACTAAGTAAATATTCGACAATCCCGGAAAGAGACTTTCACTCTCGCTTTTTAAAATGAGCAGGCAAGCTTCTGCGGCGACTAAAACTTTCATCTCGTCCGTCACTTCGAAATCATTGATGCCGTGAAAATTTTTCTCCTCGAGAAAAGCGAGAATTTTTTCCTGGAGCGAGGCCTTCTCGCTCGCGTCGAGAAAAGAATAGGGCCGGAAGCTTTCCGCCAGCATTTTTTCGTATACGCCCGGGAATCCATCTCTCCGCAGGCTCTCGCGAATCCGAGCTGTCCGATTTTTTTTACTGCGAGCGATCATCCAAAGCGTGAAGAAGGTGCCAAGTGCCAGGGTGAGCGCGATGGCGAATAGGGCAAAATTTCGTTCTACCGACCGTTCAGCTAGGGCTCTGATCATTTTCTGCTCTCCGCTCAGTTCGTGGGTGAAAAACGCGTTCGAAATCCCAACCCAGTTCGTTTCGGACGAAAACTGCGCGGAGTTCCCCCTGATGGTAAAGGGCGACGTGCGATTCGGACGGCGGAAACTGAGCTTCTACTTCGGTGATCATCGACTTTAACCCATGGATGATTGCGCGTGATTGATCATCGGTGAGCTCGAAGCGGGGGAGTCTTCCGACTAGGCACCGTTCGAAGGGGATGAAGGCTGACAAATCGGTCCAATCCTCACTCAGCGCAAGTTGTTCGAGTGTGAGGGAATCTTTCGCTTCGAAAGACGTTCCTGATTTCCCCGACGAAATCCGGCGAAGCGCAGAGAGGAAAGCCAGTGATCCAAGCTTGATGGCAAAGTCTTCGGCCAGGGTTCGGATGTAAGTCCCAGAAGAGACCCGAGCGCGGATGCGCGCTCGTTGAATAACGGCTCCCGCTCGAAAAGATTCGAGAACCTTAAACTCCGGCACCTTACAAGAAACCAACGCGCGCTCGACTTCGATGCCTTTTCTCGCGAGTTCGTAGAGGGGTTGTCCGTCGATTTTCTTTGCCGAATACATGGGGGGGAGTTGGAGGTAGGGCTGCCCAGTGAAGCTCGACGCAGCCGATTCGAGGGCGCTTTCGCTCTCGGGTAAACAGTCTGTCCGCTCGGTGATTTCGTTCGTCAGGTCACCCGAAGCCGTGCGGGCGCCAAACTCGACCGTCGCTTCATAACTTTTTTCAGAGTCGATGAGGTAGCGCGCAAGCTTCGTCCCGTCGCCGACGGCGATGACGAGCAGTCCGGTTGCAAAGGGATCCAGAGTTCCTCCGTGTCCCATTTTCGGAAGATCTCGTTTTCTGACTGGATTCGAGGCCGGCGCACGGTCGAGCAGCGTCCTCTGCATCCGAGTGATCACGTCCTGGGAGGTCATGCCGGCTGATTTATCGACGAGTAAAAATCCGTGCAAACCGTCAAGCCAACGAAGCGCTTCAGGATAAACACGAAGAGAAGCTTTCATCGGAATGCTTGCTCCTCTCTTCGGATTCGGTGACTACTCTTCGCCCGTGGCCGAATCGACCTTTTCAGATTCGGAGCTTGGCGAAACAGACGACGCGGTGGCCGTGTCTTTGCCATCGATCTCGCGAAGCAGTTCATGCACACGCGATACGTTCGCCAGCCCGCGGTCCTCTTTGAAATAGAGGTTCGGAATATGACGAATGGTAAGGATTTTTGCCAAATGCCGACGAAGGTATCCGGCCGCACTCTTCAAACCTTCCAGAGCATCCCGAATCGCTTCGCGGTCTGCTTGATCGCCGAGGCTTCCGGCTCCGCCGAGAACCATGACGAAAACAGTGGCTTGCGATCCATCATCCGCGACATCCACTTGGGTGAATGTCACGGATGGGACGCGTGGGTCTTTGATCGAACGCACTGCGATCGACAGTTCTTTTTGGATGACTGACGAAAGCCGAGCTTTCCGAGTTTCTTGCATTAGGTATTCAATTCCGGAGTGATGAGATCGATCTGGTAAGCTTCGATCACGTCGCCAATTTTAATGTCGTTGAATTTATTGATTCCGATTCCGCATTCGTAGCCTTCAGCCACTTCCTTCGCATCGTCTTTGAAGCGTCGGAGGGTAGCAATCATGCCATCGAAGATCACGCGGCTGTCTCGGAGAAGGCGAACGTTTGCGGTTCGAAGGATCTTTCCATCGATGACGGCGCAACCGGCAACCACTCCCAGTTTCGGTACCGTAAAGATCTGACGAACTTCGGCACGGCCGAGGAAGCGTTCGACTTTCTTCTTATCGAGCATCCCAGTCATGGCGAGTTTTACGTCGTCGATGAGTTCGTAGATGATGCGGTAAGTTTTGATTTCGACTTGTTCGGACTCTGCGATTCGACGGGCATTCGTTTCCGGGCGCACGTTAAATCCGAGAATGATTGCTTTCGATGCATTAGCGAGCATGACGTCGGTTTCGGTGATTCCACCTGGGGATGCCAGGAGGACTTTCACTTTCACTTTGTCGGTTGCTAGTTTCGCCAGGCTATCTCGAATGGCTTCGACAGATCCCGAAACGTCTGCTTTCAGAATGACGTTCAGTTCCTTCGTTGCTCCGGCTTGCACTTTTGCAAAGAGGTCTTCGAGAGAAACTTTCTGGCTGATCGCACGCTCAGCGGCCAGAATCGCCTTACGGTGATCCAGCAACTCGCGAGCGGCCGCATCGTTTTCGACCACGTTAAACGTTTCGCCGGCGATCGGAAGGCCTTCGAAGCCGAGGATTTCCACCGGCATTCCAGGACCGGTGGACTTCAGGGTCGCACCTTTATCGTTCATCAGCGACTTCACTTTACCCGTGAAGAGGCCGGAAGTGACGATGTCGCCGATTTTCAGCGTACCGCGCTTCACGAGAACCGAGGCCACTGGACCACGCCCTTTTTCAAGGCGAGCTTCGAGCACGGTTCCCGATGCCGGAGCTTCTGGGTTTGCGCGGAGGTCGAGCACTTCGGCGTTCAAGAGAACGGCTTCGAGGAGCTCTTCGAGACCCATCTTCTTTGCGGCAGAAACCGGAACGAATTGGGATTGACCGCCCCAGTCTTCAGCCAAAAGATCGAGTTCAGCCAACTGCTGTTTGATCTTTTCTGGATTAGCGGTCGGCTTATCCATTTTATTCATGGCGACGATGATCGGAACTCCGGCTGCTTTCGCGTGCGAGAGGGCTTCGCGAGTTTGAGGCATCACGCCGTCATCGGCCGCGACCACCAGAATCACGATATCCGTAACGTTCGCTCCGCGAGCACGCATAGCCGTGAAGGCTTCGTGGCCCGGAGTATCGATAAACGAAATGAGTTTGCCGTTCTTTTCGACCGTGTAAGCACCGATGTGCTGAGTGATTCCACCTGCTTCTCCCGAAGCGACTTTCGCAGAACGAATCGCATCGAGTAGAGAGGTTTTCCCGTGATCGACGTGACCCATGATCGTGACGACCGGAGGACGGGATACGAGTTTTTCCGATTCATCATCGCCCGCAGCTTCTAAAACATCGTGTTCTTTAAACGCAGTGTTCTTCACTTCATGGTCGAATTCAGGTCCGATGAGTGCAGCGGTGTCGAAATCGATCGACTGGTTCATCGAAGCCATCACTCCCATGGTCATGAGTTTACGAACCACGAGGGTCGCTTTCACGTTCATTTGGGCAGCGAAATCAGCAACCGTGATTCGATCGCCCATTTCGACCACGCGCTTGTGTGCAGCGGCCGTTGTCTTTTGGGTGCGCTTGAGTTCTTTTCCGACCGGCGTGCGTTTCCGCTTCGGCATGAAGACGACTTCTTTTTTGCGGTAATCCGCAAAGCGAACATCTTCCGGCTTAATGACGCCATCGCCCCGTCCCGGCGTTCCGGGTCCGCCTTTTTTCTTGGCGTTTTCTTCCTCAGCCATTTGGTCGAGGTTTTCTTTCGTCATCCGAATGATGCGGAATCCGTCTTTGTCGGCAGTGGTCGTCGAACCTTTTACTCCGATGACAGTTCTTCCCGCTGCATTGGTAGTGGTGGTTCCAGTTGTCGCTGGAGCGACGGGTTTAACGACCGGCGCTTGAGCGATAATCCGTGGTTTATTCACGGGGGAGGCTTCAACGATTTTTAAGAAGCTTTTCCGGACGATTGGAGTCGCTGCGCGACCGCCGACCATGATTCGCCCCATCGGAGCCGGTGCTTCGGGAGTAGGAGGAGTGTCTTGGATCATTTCTGGAGCGGTTCCTTGGGTTTCGGAAGCGGCGGCTTCAACTGGAGAGGGTTCTTCTGGAGCGGTTGGTTCCTCGATGATCGGTTCTGGCTCGACGACCGGATCAGGTTCTGCTCCGACCGAATGCGCCAGCGCCGCTGCTTTCGCAGCGGGAGTCGAAACGGGTTTTGCTTCGGCATCGGTTGCGCCCGTTCGCTTCATGACGACCGATTGGCTGGCGACTTCACCGGCGTCTACCGAGGTCGAACGACGACGAATGATCGGAGAACTTCCGCTTCCGGTCGCGGCGGCATCTCTTGCGGGCGTCGCAGGTTCTGGAGCTGCCGTCTTTTCAACTTTGCTTGCCTTCAGCGGCGCTTTTTTAGACGCCTTCGTCATCATGAAATCATCGGCAGCGGGAGTTTCTTCCGGCTTTTTCCGACGGGTCGCAGCCTTTGGCGCCGTTTTTTTAGGTTCTTCTTTTTTCGCGGTTTTTCCCAGATTGTCCCGAGCTGCCTGAATATCGGCTGCCGCGAGATCACTCATGTGGTTCTTCACCTTGATGTTCAAGCCTGCGAGTTTATCTACGAGTGAAATCGAGTCCACTCCCAGTTCTTTCGCAAGTTCGTAGACTTTCATTGTCGTGCCTTGGGTCTGTTGTTCCACGCTGTGTAGCTCCTGAATCTCTGTCGCAACGGTTCCATCATTTTCTAGTCTGATGCGAAGCCAGTTGCCTAATCACTTTTAGGACCCTCATGCGAGTCCCATTAAAATTCCTGTTTGGGTTGCCCATCTATGCGTTCACTGAGGGATTTTAGCTTTCTTGTTTCTGGGCTGAAGTCTTTTCGGACTGTGCAGCCGCTTTCATCATTTCGCGAAGACGCTCTTCCGCTTGGGACTTTGCATCGCGTGAGCCTTCCGAAACACCCGTCGTGATCGCGGAAGTCGCTGCGGTCGAAAGTCCGGCCGTCGTGATCGAACCCGCTGGGGCGGAGTCGCCAAATTTCTTGTGCGCGTCGGCTCCGCGTTCTTTTAGGCTTTTCGCGGCCGCTGCTTCTTCATAACCTGGGATTTTCTGCAGCGCTTCAATTGTAGCGTCAGACACCGCACGAATGCTTGCAAACCCGGCTTGGTACATCGACTGAGCATAAGTTTCCGACACGCCTTCGATTTGTTGAAGGATCGCGATCACATCGGTCGTGCGCTTCGAGAGTTTCGAGCGCGAGATGATATCGAGTTTCCAGCCGGTCAGTTGGGCAGCAAGGCGAACGTTTTGTCCGCGCTTTCCGATCGCAAGGGAAAGCTGATCGTCTTCGACCATGATTTCCATCATGCGATTTCTTTCGTCCATTCGAACCGAAGAGATCTCGGCCGGAGAGAGGGCGGAACGCACAAACATCACTGGGTTATCGGACCAAGGGATGATGTCGATTTTTTCACCCTTCAATTCCTGGATGACGGCCTGAACACGAACACCCTTCATGCCGACGCATGCGCCGACCGGATCCACATCGCGGTCTTTCGAGACAACAGCGATTTTAGAGCGAGCTCCTGGCTCGCGAGCGCAATGCTTGATCTCGACGATTCCGTCACGGATTTCTGGCACTTCGATTTCGAAGAGTTTCGCCAGATAACGAGGGGAGGTGCGGGAGAGGTAAAGCTGAGGGCCTTTAGAAGAGGTGACCACATCTTCCAAGAAAGCTTGAACGCGGTCGCCGGGTTTGAAAATTTCGCCCGGGATGATTTCGCCGCGAGGTAAAACGGCATCGGTGCGTCCGAGATCGATGATGAGATTTCCGCGTTCGACCCGACGTGCGATCCCCGTGATCATTTCACCTTTGCGGTGAATGTATTCGGAGAAGATGATTTCTCGTTCGGCGTCGCGAACTTTTTGGAAAATCACCTGTTTCGCCGTTTGGGCATCGATTCGCCCGAAATCAGGGGTTTCAACCTTCACGCCGATTTCATCGTCGAGCTGGCACTCGGGGTCGAGTTTGCGAGCGTCGTTGATGTCGATTTCTTCGCTCTCTTCGAGCATTTCAGGTTCGGATTCGACGACCTTTTTAAAGAGGAAGAGGTCGATTTCACCGCTGTCGGTGTTGTAATGGGCTTCCAACACGGCATGCTGTCCGTATTTTTTCTGCGCGGCCATGAGCATCGCCTGCTCGAGCGCCGAGATGATGATCTCGCGCTTGATTGAGCGGTCTTTGCTAACGGATTCGATGACTCGGGAAAGTTCGGTCGCGTTCATCGGGAAGTCTCCTTATAAGGTCTGAGGTTGGTCTTGGTTTTGTATTGCTTGTAAAACGGTTCAAAAATCAGGGTTAAAACGGGTTCAAAAAATTTCGATTCAGTCGAGTTCATTCAGTCGACTTCAAAGTCCGGTTCGATGTTGGCCTTCGAAATCAGCGTCAGCGGAATTAAAATCGAGTCGCGTTTTTCATTCGACTCTTTTACGGCGCCTTTGGCGCCTTTCTTAGGTTTTTTCAGAGTCTTCGCGGCGGGGCCCATGCTTGCTAAGATGGTCATTTTCACGTTTTGGTGGGTTTCGTCCATGCCCCCTAAAACGCCGATGAAGTTCTTTTGTTTCGGATTGCGAGTCGCATATTCCGCATTTCCGAGTTCCTCTGCGGTGAGGGCCCGTAGGGTATGGATTCGGACATCTCGACCGGTAAATTTCGTAAAGTCTTTCGTGCGGCGAAGCGGGCGGTCTACGCCTGGTGAGGAAACTTCGAGTTCGTAAGCACTTCCAAAGCAGGCATCCACTTCGGGCATATTCTCGAGAGGTTCATCGAGGCCCCGAGAAACAATGGCGCAGTCTTCGACTCCGATCCCGTCTTCGCCCGGTGCACGAGGAGCATGAAGTTCACTACTGAGTTCATTATTCAAGTCGATGTAAACTCGAAGGGTTTTTTCTCGGTGGGTGAGGAGTTCGATATGGACGAGTTCGTATCCGATTTTTTCGACCACGGGAGATAACAGATTGAAAATTTGTTCCGCGGTAGGAACCTTCGCATTCACTGCGGGCATTGCGCTGGAAGAAGGCAGTTCCGAAGGCTGAAGCTTCGAAGGTGTTTGAGTCTGTCCGGTCATAGTTTTATGAGTAGAGGGTCGTGAAAACGTGTTCCGTGTCCGCCAATGAAAAAGGCGAACCCGCTGGCTCGCCTTTCAGTGAACCTAAATTATGCCCAACCTCTAACACGAAACATTCCCTGTATCCAAGGAGTTACCGCTTTCTCCACAGGTCGAGCTTGACAGCCGGGCATTCGGAATAAAAAGTAATCTCCAATGCATCCAAACTTCTCCATATCCGCGAATTTAGAAGGCTTTCTCCTCTCTTTTAGACGAAAAGTCGGTCTAAGCTGCCTCTTTTGTGCTCTTCTGACTGGAGCTCCGAAAGCTAGTGCAGCGCTTCAAATCGGCTGGGAGCCGCCTTCGGGCGCAGGTGGGTCTACCGAACTTCAA
The DNA here is from genome assembly GCA_014376785.1 of Oligoflexia bacterium. Lineage (GTDB taxonomy): Bacteria > Bdellovibrionota > UBA1018 > UBA1018 > UBA1018 > JACMQW01. Next base: position 5,868 of record JACMQW010000078.1, on the reverse strand, counting down.
GTCTTGGGATCCGTCCAGATGGCGGACCTTGCGGCGAAAAAATCGCGAACTCTGCGTGAAGCCGACCCTTTCGGCAAAATTTCTGAAGAGAAAGTCACCTTCCAAGGGGTAGGGCTTTCCTCGCTTATCGAGGAAATGACGAAGCCTCTATCCGCTTCGGATCGTTCGTCCACCGATCTTGTCGTTCTGAGCGACAAGAATAAAAACGAATCGTTGCTGCCGAAAGCTTTTTTGGTGAAATATCCAGACATCCTTCTCGCCCTGAAAAAGGGAGGACACGATATGGGAGGAGACGGGCCCGAACTCATTCTGCCGATCTCCACGAATACAAAGATTCGGTCGGAGAACATGCTTCTCGAAACCCTGGCTCTTCGCAATGTGAAGGCGATCACGCTGACATCTTATGAAAAACGCTATGGCGCTTTCTTTCTGAAGCGACGAACCGATCCCGCGGCGATGCGCGGAGAAAAACTTACCCTGCAAAACTGCGTTGTTTGTCACATCAATCCCAAGGAATACAAAAACAAGTTTGTTGCACCGGAGATGCTTCTAAAGCTGGGAAGGGGAGAGCATCCTACGGTGAAAGATTATTCCGACCACGCGGTAACATTTCGATCTCGGTTTGATGATAAGTCGCTTCGTTCACTCGTGAGTTATTTGGGCGCGTTCAAAAATCAGTAGCGAGATTGCTCACTCTTCTGAGAGCAGATTGCTCAATCTTCGGTAAGCAGATTGCTTAACATCTTCCCCGTTTCGAGCGAGTAAAACTGGCGGTAGTGCAGGATTGAGAAAAACAGCGAGACGGCGCCTAGAATGTGCCAGAGCGCGTGTCCCTGAAAGAAATGATTATCCGGATTGCAGATCCTTCGCGTGACGTCAGATGCGGAAAAGAAAGCGCCCACGCTCAGAGAAACGAGGCAGAATGCTAGATTTCGGAATTCGATTTTCCGTACCGCGCGATTCGCGCAGACGATTTCGGTGGCAAGGATAAAGAGAATGAGAACCATGACGACGGGTTGGAGGTGCATCCCGTATTTCGCGGCGATGGCGGAGCCGACGGTGGTCGTCGCGGTCAGAATCCATAGAGTGGACTTCACCCTCCGGCAAGCGATCCATCCGAGTCGCGCGAAATTCTGGGCGAGCACGAGAAAAAAGAAAATGTACATGCCCAGGAAGTCGAGGACTTGCGTCGCGTAAGTGAGGGACGAGTGGTAAATAAATGACGTTGCGCCGACCCAGAGCGCAGCGATTCCATAATACCGGATATTCGGGGCTTTCTCTTTCCGAGTCATGACGAAGAAAATCATGGCCACCACGATAAATGCGAGGTTTGACCAGGCATTTGCGGGAGTGGTGATCCACGAGCAGAGTTGCTTCTCACACCAAACGATGTCCGGAGTGCCCGTGGCCATTCGCCAATCGACCCATGGGCACTCCGGATTCATTAAAAAGCGCGAAACGTCGATCACTCGGTTGTCCTAAGATGAATTAAGCGAGTGACTTCGTATCGATCACGAAACGGTATTTCACGTCGCCTTTAATCATCCGTTCGTAGGCTTCATTTACTTTACTTACGGGGATCATCTCGATGTCTGAAACGATTCCATGTTTCGAACAGAAGTCGAGCATCTCCTGGGTTTCGGCGATGCCACCGATCAGTGACCCACCGATTTGTTTCCGACCGAAAATAAGATTCATCGCATGAAGTTCTGGCGGTTTTTCCGGAACTCCCACGAGGACCATCGTGCCATCGCGTTTCAGCAGTTCGAGGTAAGCATTAATGTCGTGGGGCGCCGATACGGTGTTTAAAATAAAATCGATCTTTCCTTCGAATGCCGCCATTTCCGCGGGATTTTTAGAAACGATCACTTCATGAGCGCCTAAGCGGTGGGCGTCTTCTTTTTTCGATGCGGACGTCGTGATGGCGATGACGTGAGCGCCGAGTGCGCGAGCGATTTTTACTCCCATGTGCCCAAGCCCACCCAGTCCGACCACGGCGACGGTTTTGCCAGGTCCGACTTTCCAGTGCATGAGAGGGGAGTAAGTCGTAATCCCTGCGCAGAGGAGTGGAGCAACTGCAGCGAGGTCTAGGTTTTTAGGTACTTTTAAAGTGTAGCTTTCGTCGACGACGATCGAAGTCGAATAACCACCAAAGGTCGGCGTTCCGTCTTTTTCCTTTCCGTTGTAAGTCCCGTTCATACCCACCGAGCAGAATTGTTCTAAACCATCGCGACAATTCACGCACTCGCGACAAGAGTCGACAAAACAGCCCACTCCGGCGAGGTCGCCGACTTTAAATTTCGTGACTTTCGATCCGACGGCTTTCACGTGTCCGACAATTTCGTGACCCGGCACCATCGGGAACATCGACCCTCCCCATTCGTCCCTCGCCTGGTGGATGTCGGAGTGGCAAACCCCGCAGTAATCGATCGCGATCACGACGTCATGGGGGCGAGGTTCACGGCGAATGATTTCAAAGGGAACTAGAGGAGTTTTGGCGCTTTTAGCGGCGTAAGCTTTCGTTGGAGTGGTCATGATGCGGTACCTTTCAGTGGGTGTGATCTCTGAAATGCGGCCCATTTCAGACGAGCAAGAGGTTGTCGGTTTATCGTAAGGAGGTGGACCGTTTGGAACAAGGTGGGATTTTACGGCGGCCATTTTTTCATGCACAATTTAGAACATGGCTCTCCAATTTTCTCCGGTCATCACTGCACGGCGTAAAGTCCACTCAGACGGATTTTCTTTTTTTAATCTCAATGAACGATTTTATGGCGGATTGGTCGATCCGATTTTGAACATCGATCACTTTCGAATGACGGAAAGGACCTTTCCGCCTCGGCCGCTGGCAGGCTTCTCCGCGGTGACTTGTCTTTTCGGAAGCTCGGAAGGAGGGTTTGTGGTGAGAGACCACCTTGGATTTCAGGCAACGGTCGAGCCCGGTGGACTTTATGCACTCGTGTCGGGAACGGGAATGGTGGCTGAAGAAGCCCCGTTTCCGGGTAAAACGGTCGAGGGGATGCACGTCACGGTAAATCTGAATGCGAAAGGAAAGCGCAGGCCGCCAGCCAGCTTTTCTCTGGCTCCGGGCGACGTAAAAGCTTGGAAGCCAAACCCCCAACTCAGCGCAAGGGTCTGGCTCGGCAAAATTGCTGGCGCGGAATCTCCATTAAAGCTTCCCGAACCGTTCACTCTACTTGAGCTGAACATGCTCCCGAGGATGAGCGCGAATCCGCGGGTGCTGTCGTTTAGCGGGGGATTGGTTTATGTTTTACGGGGAAAAGTTCGCATCTCAAGCGGCGACGAAGTGAACACCTTAGACGCCATGCAGTCGATCGGATTTCAAAGTGACGACCGAGACTTAGAGCTTTTTATCGAGAGTTTAGAGGACTCTCATCTGTTTTTTTTCACGGGAAAAAGTTGTCGGGAACCCCTGGTGATCCACGGAGCGTTTGTGATGAACACGCAAGCCGAGATCGCGGACGCGGTCGAACGCTACCAGGCCGGGCAAATGGGCCAGCTCGCTCCTTATGTCTTTCCGTGATCTTTAAGTTGCGCTTCCTTCGTGGGCTTGCAGCGCTTCTTCTAATTTCCGCTCGAAAACATCCGTGTTCAAACGACCGCTCGGGAGTCGATATTCCGCCGGAGAAAGGGTTTGATCGAGTTCGCGTTTCTTTTTCGATTTTTCGTTGAATTCGTAATTCAATTCGAGTTCTTCGCCACTGAAATGACTCGTCAGCGTGATGTATTCTAAGCGAGCGAAACGTTTAGAATCCGGTGGAACGAGCTTCGTCGCGGTGGTTCCACTTTTGCTCCAGCGCTGCGATTTGATGATGAATCGAAAGTGAACATTACAGGCATTGAGGAATGCCGCGAGAATGGGCTCCGAGGTGACAGGCAACTGAATGCGCGCGCTGGAATCGAGGTCTCCGGAGTGTCCGTAAGCGAGGAAGGGACTGCCCACGGAATCCGTGATCGGGCAGTTCCGATCGAGGATGGTTTCCCAGGGAAATGTTTTCGTTTCCCCTCCGGCGGGGAGCTGCCATGCGTTCGGGTCCGAAGGCGGAGGGGAGAGCAGTTTCACAACCGACAACGCGCCTGGAGTTTTCGCATGGACCTTTTTCAAGTCGCCTCGAGTGATCGCTAGTAGGACGCGTGCGTCGGCTAAATCAGAGCCTGATGAGCCGGGACTCGAATGATTCTTCACCTCGAGTGTCCCTGTGACCTGCGCGCCCTGAGGCCAGCTTTCGCCATCGATTTTCAGGGTGTATTCAAAGGGCTTTAAAAACGTGACGGCTTTCATCTGAGAATGATGCCGAATCGAATCCGGATATTCAAGCATCAGAAGACGGAAACCCTTGGTGAGATGGATGCGGCCAGTTAAGACCAGTCTATGGATGGACCGTCCTCCTCATCTTCTCCGCTTCAATCTGCATTTTCTGCGCTCTTTTCGCCTCAGCTTGATGGCTCGAAGGTTGCGGTGGAGTTTCTCGAGGGAGCGGTGACCGAAGAGGAGAACCGCCAATGTCTGAAGGAGCTGGCTCCAGTCCGGGAGGGTCTAGGGCCCGAAGCGGCTTCGCTTCGGTTTTTTTCTGAGCGCGGAAATCCATCGAGCGTTTGGTATTTGAGCCGGATCGCTCTGATGCGCGCTTATTCTCGATTGGATGCGCTCCATTCAAAGCGGCTTGGTGAGTTCTCTCCGCTGACGATGCATTTCAGCATCAGTCACACCTCCCATTCCGGCCGCGATGCTGCAGTGGCGGTCGCTCGTTTCTCAGATGAGGAAAAAGCGGGAGTTGGTGTTGATTTCGAGCGCGAGTCGAGAGCCGTGTCTAAAAAAGCTTTCAGTCGGTTTCATTCGGAGTTCGAAATCGCGTTCGAGTCGGACCCGCTCACGCACTGGGTTTTAAAAGAAGCAGCGTGGAAAGCGAACCGACATTCGATCGGCACGACCGTTTCGCAGTATGAGATTCTCCGCAAATCCGAGGATTCAGCGGGGAGTCTTTACCTTCTTCGATTGCGAAACACATCGAACGAGTTTCAAGCGAAGACGGTCCGTTACGGCGGCTACCTCTTTGCTTTCGCGCGCGAAACCTAGTCGCGCATCCAGTGGCAGGTGTAGCCACCCGGATTTTTTACGAGGTAATCCTGGTGCGCCTCTTCAGCGTCGTAGAAGGGTTCGGCGGGCACGATGACGGTGGCGATGGGTTTCGGCCACTTGTGAGATTCGTTCACTTCACGAATCTTAGCTTCCGCGGCGATTCGCTGGTCTTCGGACTGGTAGAAAATCGCAGAACGATATTGGGTGCCGACATCGTTCATCTGGCGATTTAACTGCGTCGGATCATGGAGGCGAAAAAAAACCGCGAGCAAATCAGAGTAAGAGAGTTTTGCCGGATCGAATTCGATCTTTACGGTTTCGGCATGCCCCGTGACTCCGGTCTTCACAAATTTGTAAGCCGCCTGTTCAGCGCTTCCGCCACAATAACCCACGCGAGTGGAAGTCACCCCCGGAAGGTTGCGTAAAAGGTCTTCAACACCCCAAAAACATCCCGCAGCGAGCACCGCGGTTTCGTGCGTTTTCATGGGCCGATCCTCTCTAATGGGAGAGGGGAAGTCAATTCGGGCGTTTATTTCGCTTTCAGTTCGGGCAGGTTGAGTTCTTTTCCTAAAGCGCACACCTGCTCTTTTAGGAGAGGCAGGGTCAGATTTGAGCTGCCTGCTTTCACCGCGGTCTCAAGCTCTTTTACCGCTGCACCGATTCGTTCCGCCCGTCCTTCCCATTCGTCAAGCGAGGTAAGCATGACCGCGATTTCCCCAATTTTAGTCTGAGCTTTCGATTGGATATCCCGGATTTCTTTTTGCTGGATT
>JACMQW010000077.1 GCA_014376785.1 Oligoflexia bacterium | reverse complement strand
CGTGCCGCGGTACGGCCGAAGTCGAAAATCGAACTCAGTCAGGTCGATTTGGGCGCAAGGGTTCGTATTGTGAATGGCCGCGAAGTGATTTCCGATACAGGAGCGCCGCCTGACAGCGGAGTTGCTTCGCCCGGAGTTTTTGGACAAATGGCGCAGTCTTTTGAAAAATGGGTGGACGGTAAATAAAAAAAGCGCCCTTTTGGAAAGGCGCATTTTTTATCGATTCAGTTGAGGATTAAGTCTCTTTCTTCAGCGCCGTAAAGCGGAAGATCTTAAACCCAGCCGCACCGGCGGTGTACATGATCTTACGAAGCGTATCGTACTGAATCCGCTTGTCAGCAGTGACGGCGAGCACGCCATCGAAAGGCAGCGGATTACCCTGAGCATCGCGTACCGGTGACTTCTGTTTGAGGAGTTCGGACTTTTCCCGAGCCGCGACCAGCGTGTTAAACAGCGCGACGACGCGTTTTCCGCCTTCATCGAGTGCTTCCGGCGGAAGTTTATAGGTGCCTTCGCTGGCACCCGCAGACGCGACGTCTTGTTGGAAGTCGAGGACGCGCACGCCTTCGAAGGTGATGCCTTCGGGGGTGAGGATGACTTGCAGCGAATCGCGTGGTTCATCTTGGGAAGAGGAGATCGGCATCTGAAGGCCTGACACCGTCGTCAAGTTGTTCATGCTGGTCTGGTAGGATTTCAAAAGAAAAACCAGAATGATCACGAGAACGTCGATGAGTGACGTCAGCTGAAGTTCGAATGCGGCGTTGAGTTTTCTTTTCCGGCGGCGGGTTCGAATCGAGCGAAAGGCTGGCATGGTCGATTCTCCTTAATCGTTACCGAGGATGTTTCCGAAAATCACTTCGGGGAAGAGCAGCTTCAGCGCCTCGTCGACGCCGGTTTTCGCATTCTTCACGATGATCGGTGGATCGATCGCGTCTAACATGCGAATTCCGTCCATCGCCGCAACCAACGAGTCGTAACTTGTCGATCCGGTAGGGGCTAGCACGACTTGCTTCTCATTTGGAAACTGTTGTTTCACTTCAACGAGGCGAGCGTGGATGGCGGCGACGTCGGGTGTGCCTTCGGGAGTGTTCGGGATTTTTTTCGCTGCGATCTTCGAGAAAGGTGACCAAATTTCTGTCTCGTCCTTGCGGAACGAGACAGTGAGTTGGAGTGGCTTTTCTTTCAGTTTTTCAGCGACTTCGGTAGGACTCGCCGTCGGCAGTGGGGTTTCGACGTGAGTCATCACGACAAAGACCATCGTGTAGAGAAGAAACGCGATGAGCGTGACGAACGTGTCCATCATCGGAACTAAGTTCAGCGCGATCTGCTCTCCGTGGGATTTGCGGCGGGAACTCGGGCGTCTCAGCATCGGGACCGCCTTATTCCGAAACTTTTTCTGCCGAGTGGCGATACTTGCGGGCAGAAAGTAAATCGATCAGTTTCACGCCGAATTCGTCGATTTCTTCGATGATTTTCTGAGCGCGGGTAGCAAGGATCGAGTGCATGATCATCGCGAAAATCGCAGTCACGAGTCCAAGCGCAGTGGCGTTCATGGCCTCCGAAATCCCGTTCGCCAAGATCTCTTGGCGTTTCGCAGGATCGGCCACGGCGATGGCTTCGAAGGCCTTGATCAGTCCGGTGATCGTTCCGAGCAGTCCGAGAAGGGTTGCGATATTTGCAATGAGTGCGAGGTATCCGAGTCGCTTTTCTACTTTCGGAGCGACTTCGAGAGTCGCGGCATCGATTGCGTTTTGAATTTGTTGTTCGTCGCGTGAAGCCCGCTGGAGACCGGCTTTAATGACCTTTGGGAGTGCAGCTTGCGAAGCACCATTGCAGATGCGAATCGCGCCATCCAGATCGTTTGCGAGAACGTACTTCTGAATTTCAAACATGAATGAAGCGCCATCGACGTTCAGTTTTGTGAAGAGGGTAATGTACCGCTCGATCACAAAGGCGATCGCCACTGCTAAGCAGATGAAGATCGGAGTCACCGTAAGGGGACTAATTTGGAACGCGTGAATGATGCCGCCAATGAAGCCCTGTGATTCCATGGACTTTTATCTCCCTGCCGCTCATCCGAGAACGGCTTTAACAATTTACCAAGACCTTTGACTCAAAACCTTGCTCGCCGAGACCTCTTGCCGATTAAAAGCCGCCCTCTCTTGGTGCGTCATTCCAAATCAAACTAAGATTTCAACTGCTTAACTAAAAGGATAGCGGACGGATGAGAAGAGTCAATCTTTCGCTTCTCACTCTTCAATGAAACCGAGCGAAGAGGGTGCCGACGCGGAGAGTAATGAAAGCCTGCTCGGTGGGATACCGGCAGGCTTTCATTGAATTCGGTGAGCGCGGAAAAGCGAGCGCTTAACCTAAATGCTTTTGAATCGTTTGAACGATGACGTCCTTCGGTTGGTTTCCAACCAGCTGGTCGACGGCCTGACCATTTTTGAAAAAGATGACGGTCGGGATTCCGCGAATGTGAAACTTCGATGGCGTTTCAGGGTTGTGATCGACGTTCATTTTGAAAACTTTCAATTTTCCCGCGTATTCGTCGGCAACGCCTTCGATCGTAGGCCCGAGCATCCGGCAAGGTCCGCACCATTCGGCCCAAAAATCGACCATCGTCAGTCCCGAATTTTCGGTAACGCTGGTCGTGAAATTAGAATCTGTTGCTTCGTGAATGTTCTTAGAATTGGCCATTTTTCGCTCCCTGGAGAGTCAATGTTTTGTTACCTTCAGCTTAATACGAATGACCCGTAAAATGGAAGTGATGGAATCACGACGATGAGCGCAACTCCCGAATCTTATTTGAATAGCACCTTTGAAGAATCTCTCGCCATTAAGCAGGTTTTTTTCAAAGAAAACTTCGACGCGATGATTACTGGTTCGAAGACGATCGCCCACTCCGTTACGCACGGCGGAAAACTTCTGATTTTCGGAAATGGCGGCTCCGCTGCCGACGCCCAGCACACGGCTGCGGAAATGGTGGGTCGAATGTTAATCGATCGCCGTCCGTTGCCTGCCATCGCGCTTACGACCGATACTTCGAATTTAACCGCGATCGGAAACGATTTTGGTTACGACATGGTTTTCCTGAAACAAGTTCAAGCTCTCGCCCGGAAAGAAGACGTTATTCTCGCGATTTCGACGTCGGGAAATTCGAAAAACGTGATCTTAGCCGTGGAAGAGGCAAAGCGAATCGGCGCGAAAGTGATCACGCTCACCGGCGGTACGGGTGGGAAATTAAAAGCGTTGGCGGACGTTTCGATTAATGTCAGCACCGGAACGAATTCGTCTCGCATTCAGGAATCCCACATCTTCGCCCTTCACAGTCTGGTAGATTTAATGGATCGATTTTTTTTAGATGATTCGGCCTCTACATCTGAACGACATCTGCTGAAGGGCATCGATCAGAAATGAATTCTGCTCCTCCGGCCTCAGCACAGAATTCGAAGAGTCTGCCGATCGCACACTTTGGCGAGAGTCGCGCAAATCCCATTCGGCGTCTGGCGGCGAAAGCGATCGACGGGTTCATCGTGATGTTTGCGTCTGCAGTCATCTGGTATCCGGTTGGACCTCTTTTGGGTCTTCTCTATTCACTTTTCGCGGACGCCCTGCCGCGGAAGGGTTTCGAAGGTCAGAGCCTTGGAAAGAAATGGCTCGGCATTCAGGTGATTTCTACGAAGTTCGACTTATCGGGAGAACGGAAGAAAGTGACTTACCTCACTTCGCTTTACCGAAATGCTCCGATTGGATTGGCTACTTTTTTAGCGCTCATTCCCTTTTGGGGCTGGGCCGTTCTCGCACTCATTGGCTTTCCGCTCATGGTGATCGAGATTTACCTTATAGTGCGTGCTCCTCGCGGTCAGCGATTGGGCGATGTCATAGGCGATACGGAAGTCGTCGAACTCCAGCTGGGCCGAGCGGGCTGAGAAAGCTGAGAAAGCAGTTCCTTCCGTATGAAATTGTCTCCTGAGTCTCGTGAGAATACGCTCTTTCTAGTCGATGTTTCTTCGTTCATCTTTCGGGCTTTCTACGCCATCCGGCAGCTCAGCAGTCGAAGCGGAGAGCCGACCAATGCCGTTTACGGCGTTGGTTCGATGCTGGCCCGTCTCATCGAAGAATCGAATCCAAAATACCTCTCCATCGTCTACGATTCGAAAGAGGCTTCGTTTCGGAGAGACGTTTACCCAGAGTACAAAGCAAATCGCTCGGCTCCACCCGACGAACTGATCCCTCAATTTGCCCGCATCGAAGACCTGATTTTGAAGATGGGTCTCCATTCGATTCGGCACGAAGGCGTCGAAGCGGATGACCTCATCGGCACGCTGACTCACCGCTGGATTGCGGAAAATCCGGATCACGAGGTCGTGATCGTGACCGGTGATAAAGACCTCATGCAGCTCGTGACTTCGAGGGTCCGGGCTCTTGATACGATGAAAAATGTGGTTTACACGCCGGTCGAGGTCGAAGCGAAATTCGGAGTTCGTCCGGATCAGATTCGGGATTACCTCGCACTCGTGGGTGACTCCTCGGATAACATTCCCGGTGTTCCTTCAATCGGGCCAAAGGGTGCGACCGATTTATTGAAAGAGTACGGTACGCTGGAAGGAATTCTGGCGGCGGCGAAATCAGGCGCGATCAAGGGCAAAAAAGGCGAGACCATCGCAAAAAATGAAGAAGCGGCGCTTTTGTCTCAGCGACTCGCATCGTTGGTCGATGTCGAGAGCGTGAAAGCTGACATCGAGGGAATGAAAGTTCCGTTCACGGGCGGACAGATTTGTGTGGGCAAAGACTGTCTCGATCTCTTGGAAGAGCTTGATTTGAAATCACTGAGAGAAAAATGGGGCAGGGGCACTCCCGGAGCGGCTGAAATGTCCGCAGTGGATTCTGCGACCGCAGTCGACTTCGGAGCGGCCATAGCGGACGCGTTTGATTTTACTGCAGACGGCGACGCCGCCTTAGCAAACCGAGCGTCGAGTCCTCTCGCAAGTCGGGTAGCCGAAAAGTTCGCCGCTGCAGGGAAAGTTTCAAACTTCGTCTCGACCAGCGGCTCACGAATTTCACCCGCGCGGACGCTGACGGTGGAGGAGAATACATTCGAATCTGTGATGAACGAAGCCCAACTGACGGCACTCATTCGCTGGCTTGAGCGGGGCGAAGATTTTGGTTTTGATTTAGAAACCACTTCTCTGAATCCGAGAGAAGCCCAGCTGGTCGGCATTGCGATTGCGCCCTCGATTGAAAAAGCTTTTTATATCCCCGTCGGCCATCGCGGCTCAAACCTCGAGCAACTCTCGGAAAAATGGGTGTTGGATCAGCTCAGGCCGTTTCTAGAAAATCCGAAGTACAAAAAAATCGGCCATAATTTGAAGTATGATTTTTCTGTGCTCGCGGAACACGGAATCTTAGCCGATGGAATCGGCGCCGACACCATGGTGGCGGATTACGTCTTAGATCCCGAAGGGCGACATAATTTGGAAGTGGTCGCGGGAAAACACCTCGGCTACCAAACTTTGACTTACGAGCAAGTCTGCGGAAAAGGCAAAAACCAAGTCCCATTCGATCTGCTGCCGATCGACGTGGCAACCCGCTACTCGGCCGAAGACGCATGGATCACTTTGAATCTGTGGAAAGTGATGCAACCTGAACTCGAGCGACTCGGTCTCATGCGAGTGTTCGCGGAGGTGGACCTTCCGCTCGTGCAAGTGATCGGAAAAATGGAACGCGCGGGCGTGAGTGTGGATACGGCTTGGCTCCGCGAAGTCCAAACGGACTTCTCGCAGGAAATCACTGCGATTGATGAAAAAATCCAGAAATTCGCAACCGGCCCGCTGAACTTAAACAGCCCAAAACAATTGGCGGAGTTGCTTTTCACGCAGTTAAAACTTCCGACGCAGTCGAAAACGAAAACAGGTTTCTCCACCGACGCGAGCGTTTTGGAAATTCTGGCGCCGATGCATGAAGTTCCCAGACTCATTCTCCAGCACCGTGAAGTCGCAAAGCTCATGGGGACGTACGTCGAGCCGCTCCCAAAAATGCGGGATCCGAAAACGGGAAAAATTCACGCAAGCTTTCACCAAACGGTGACCGCGACCGGACGTCTTTCGAGTTCGGACCCGAACCTCCAAAATATTCCGGTACGAACCGAACGTGGACAGAAGATTCGTCGCGCGTTCATTCCGACTCCGGGAAATATTCTTTTGTCCGCCGATTACTCTCAGATTGAACTTCGAATTCTTGCGCAGATGAGTGGCGATCCCGATCTGGTAGCGAGTTTTAAAAAAGACGAGGATGTCCACCGCAGGACCGCGAGTGAGATTTACCGAATCACGCCGGAAGCGGTGACGAGTGAACAACGGGGTGTCGCGAAAGCGATTAACTTCGGACTCATGTATGGGAAATCTGTATTCGGGTTGTCTGAAGAACTCGGTATCTCCCGCTCGGAAGCGAAAGAAATGATCACACGCTATTTCGAGCGCTATAGCGGGGTGAAGCGTTTTCTCGATGGACTCATCGCAGGAGCAAAAGAAAAAGGCGAGACCGCGACCCTGCTCGGTCGCCGTCGCGAATTACGGGATATTTCGGCTAAAAATCCCGCGGTGCGCGGGAATGCCGAACGAATGGCGATGAACACACCGATCCAAGGCACAGCTGCAGATCTAATGAAGCTCGGTATGATCCGCCTGGACGATGCTTTAACGGCTGGTCAGTTTAAATCCAAACTCATCATCCAGGTGCATGACGAAGTCGTCCTAGATGTAGTGCCTGAAGAACTCGAGAGAATTAAAAAAGTGGTGGTCGAAGCATTAGAGAATGCTTTCACGGGAGTGGTCGAACTCGATGTGCCGCTTAAAGTGAATGTGGAATTCGGAAAAAACTGGGCAGACCTTTAAGTCTGCCAAATAGCAAAACCGACAGATGTCGGAGGAGAATGATGATGAAAAATTTCAATATGAAGATGGTGGTTTTTTCGTGTACGGCTTTGTTTGGTCTTTCCAGCTGTGGATACAACGACCTCCAAGGGATTGATGAAGAAGTTAAAGCGTCATGGGGAGAAGTTCAGAACCAATACCAACGCCGCTCGGACCTGATCCCAAACTTAGTCGAAACGGTGAAGGGCTACGCAAAGCACGAACAGGGAACGCTCGAAGGCGTGGTCGAAGCACGCGCGAAAGCCACAGCAATGAATATCGACGCGTCTAAACTCAGTGATCCAGCCGCGTTGAAGCGTTTTCAAGAAGCCCAGGGCCAACTCACGACTGCGCTTGGGAAACTCATGGTCTTGAAAGAAGCGTACCCGGATTTGAAAGCGAATCAGAACTTCCTCGGCCTCCAAGCCCAACTTGAGGGAACGGAAAATCGGATCACGGTCGCTCGCAAACGTTTCATCGATACCGTCGCGGAGTACAATAAGAAGGTCCGATTTTTTCCAACGAACTTGACGGCGAAATTCATGCTTCACATGGAGCCTAAAGCTACGTTTGAAGCAGAAGCTTCTGCCGCCACTGCACCGAAAGTTCAGTTCTAGTGTCCAAGCTTACGCCCGCACATTTCAGTCGCATTCGTGACGTCGTCGAAAAAGCCGAAACCCAAACGTCGGGCGAAATCGTGCCCGTGGTTTTGAAACACGCTGCGGATTACGCTTGGATTCACAGCGTGCTCACTCTTCAGGGGCTCTTGATCGGAGTCTTAGGGAGTTTAGTTTGGGAATCGGTCCATGCTTGGCCGGTCACCGGCGGGCATTCGAGACTGATCGCGCTGGTGGGAGGAGCACTAGGATTGTGCGCGAGCTTTATTCCGAGTGTCGCTCGCTCGGCCATCGGGAAAAAGCGCCTCGATCACGAGTCTCACACTCGGGCTTTTTCCGAATTCATCAAAAAGGGATGTGCGGAGACGAGTGGCCGAACGGGTGTACTGGTGCTGCTTTCCCTTTTTGAACGGCGGATCGTGATCGTGGCTGACCGTGGGATCCAGACGAAAGTTCTCGCAGTGGAAGGTGCAGACGTGTGGGACCGGCTGTGTACGGATTTTGTCGCCCACGCTAAAAAAGGCGAAGCGATCGAAGGACTGGCGACGGTGATCGAACGGATCGGAACCTTACTCGCAAAGTATTTTCCCCGGAGTGAGACCGATCGAAATGAACTCCCAAACGACCTTCGTGAAGAGGATTCGGAATGACTGGGTTAAAGGCTTTCTTCTCCATTTCTCTTTTTTCAATGGTCGCGGCCGTTCCTTTTTCGCTGGCCCATCCGGCGTTTGCGGCGGAAACATTCGTGGTACCGAAATTAACCGGCGCAGTCGTAGACGAGGCAAATCTCATCACTCCCGATGCGAAAGCTCGTTTAGAAAGCGACCTCACCGCACTTTCGGATTCAGGTGCGGCCCAGCTCGTGATTTTAACCACGCCGTCTTTGCAGGGACTCGATATCGCGGATTATGGAATCCGAATCGCGGAAGCATGGAAAATCGGATTTAAAGGCGGCGAAAAAGGAAAGGACTCGAATCGAGACCGCGGCGTCATTCTCATTATTGCACCGACCGAACGGGCGATGCGAATCGAGGTGGGTTACGGTCTTGAAGGAGAAATTCCCGACGTCGTCGCTAGTCGAATTCTGGAAGAAGTGGTGAAGCCTCGCTTTCGTGCGGGAGAATTTTCTGAAGGGATTGTGGCCGGTGCGACCGTCCTGCGGAAGCTCGCAAGTGGGGACGGTAGCCAAGCCTTTCCTCCGAGAGAAAGAAGGAGATCCCGTGATCAAGGCTCACCCTGGCTCATCCTCATCGTCATTTGCTTTTTAGTCAGTCGGCTGCCGTTCTTTTCGGGAATACCGCTTGCGGGAGCTGCTGGATATTTTCTGGGGGCTTCGATGCTCGGAGGCGGCTTGCTGGGCGCAGTGGCGGGACTACTGATAGCCGGAGTGCTCCGCGTTTTGCCCGTCGGTAATTTCATTTCAGGCGGAGGAATGGGCGGCGGTGGCTTCGGAGGTTTTGGTGGCGGTGGAGGGGGCGGCGGCTTCGGTGACGGAGGCGGCGGGAGTTTTGGCGGCGGAGGCTCTTCGTCGAATTGGTGACGAAACAGATTCGCACGAGAGTTTAAACCGAACCGAGCGGTCTGCGGCCAAGTCTCTTCAGGGTTTCAGTTCGAAACCTGAGCCAAGGAACCGCGGCCGCCTTGTAAGCGGCGACGGTAACGACACTTGGCATCGGAAGGGATTTCACCCATTCCTCTGCGTCTGCGCACGCATTTTCCACGAGCGCTTTCCCCGCGTCGTCGCCAGGGGTGAGTTTTGCATTCAAATTCACGGAGCTTTCGATGAACGCTCGGTACGGCGGATAAGCCCATAAATGAAATTGGAGAACCGCAGGCAAATCGAAATCGCGAACGGTCCCTTCGAGTAAAGCGTAAGCATTGGGTTCTGATCCCGGATCTTCCATCCAGCGGGGAAGGGTTCCGCGCGGGTGATTAGACTTTCTCGGCGGAGCATTTTCATCATCCGATTCTTCTAATATTTCGACAAACGCTTCTTCGCCGAAAAATGCCGCAAGCCTTTTTAAAGTCTCGGCATGGGCTGCAAGCACGAGGATGAGAAATTCGACCAATTTCATCTGATCTCCGTCGCTTCGGGCTGATTTTCTACCCCGGGAGCGTCCGCAAATTTTTGGGATGGAAACGAAACAAGAGGCGCGAGCGCAAAATAAAAGCGCGCATTCCAGGCGCCGTTTGCAATAGGTTCTGCCCCCTCGCTCTCGAAAAAAAGAGAAACAAATTTCGGAGGGCGTGCCGACTCGATTTCATTTTCCAGCCAGGGATGAAACTGTTCGACCTCAGCCACGTTCATTTTCAAATTCGTAGAATAGAAATGAAATCCATCCTGGTTCGCCGAGGCGGCGATGAGCCTTTCCCAATCGCGCCCGAACTCATTCACCTTGCTTCGGATCTCCGCGGGCAACGGAGCAAGCGACTCGAGTGGGAGTTGGTCGAGTCCCGCTAAGCGGGCAACGCGTTCTGCGTTCACGTGATCTTGCTCGCGGTGAAGCCTTCGCCATTCTTTTCGGTAATCGAGGAGGACTTCCAAACGAGGGGTCATGTTGATGGAGGCTTCGTACCTGGTTTGAGAATGGTGTGGATGGGGGTGTTGCCACGACGACTATTTGTGGGTGACTTCGGAAGAAAATCCTCGACGATGGGAATCTCCATCGCTGAAAAGCCTTGGGACGAAGGAGCTTGGGTACGGTCAGCGGGTGTGTAATCGGAGTTCGAGCCCGGTCGGGATGCACTTCGTGCGCCTCGGGCGGGACTCCGCAGACGGTGGTATTCGAGCAGTGCGGCGGTGAGTTTTTCTTCGTTTGAAAGTTCTTTAGCCTGGGAGATTTCGGCCGAGGTTGGGACCACTTCGACTACCGCCGGTGCGAAGGAGGCGCGGGCGATTTCCCCGAGTTCTTTTAGCCACTCCAGCGATTCGATCGGAGGAGAGGTAAAAAAAGGCGCGGCTTGTTCCAACTGTTCGTTTGGAACGAGCAGTGACGTGAGCGGATGCTGCGGATCTATTCGACGATGCATGCGCTTTTCTCCGGAAAATGAGTCTTGGCTTCAGCAAGCGTCCATCCGAAATCGCCCGCAGAAATTCCAAACGTCTTCAACCCCAGTCCCTGAATATTTTTTCGAAGGAGGGATAATTCGGCACGAGTGACGCTCGATCGGTCTTTTACCCCGAGGGTCAGAATCCGAAACGTTTCCGGCCCGGTATTCGAAACGGCCCGCGTGTAGGGCAATAGTGAAACGACGCCTGACTTCGGGGAAAGTTCGCCCGAGTAAACGGCTCTCGCGAGTGCTCCGCGGAATCGCCAATCCAGACCGCGGAAAACAGCGTGGGCATCTGACTCGGTTTCGGGAAGACACAAAACCCAAGCGTCCACGCCGTGCTGAGCGATCAACATTTCGGGAGTTGGTTTTGGTTCGGTATTCACCTCTCCAGTTTAACGAAGACTACCCCAGCGTCGCAAGTTTTCCGTAGAAAGCGGCGGTGCGGAGGGTCCTTTTTCGTCAGAAAGTTGTCGAATCTAGCTCGCTCGACTGGTTTTACGGAACGAATCGAGAATGGCGTTTACGAAGCTTGACGTATCGGCGGTTCCGAATTGCTTCGCAAGCTCAATGGCTTCATCGATGGTGACGGATGCGGGGATGTCTTTAAACCGGGTCATTTCGAACATCGCCATCCGAATCAGGTTTCGGTCGATCATGGCCATCCGAGAAATCTTCCAATTCGCCGCAACTTTTTCGATTTCGAGGTCTAAGTCGGCCGTGTTTGTGAGTGTGCCCACCACGAGTTCTGCGGCAAATTCACGCACGCCTTCTGCGACTTGAAAATGTTCGAAATGTTTTTTCAAATCATCCGCCAGAGCGATTCCCGAAAGCGAGGGGGAGGCGGGTTGAGTTTGATTTGCCTCGTATCGGTAAAGAATTTGGAGCGCGATTTCGCGCGCATGGTGGCGGGAGTTTAATCGATTTGGATTCGGTTGGGAGGTCGTGCTCATGGGGTGTTTTCCGGTGGATTAGCGAAAGAAAAGAGAGGCGCCGCAGGATCTGAGTCGGGCGTGGGAGGTTCTTGAAGTTCGGCGACGAATTCGTCAACGTCCTTAAAGTCGCGGTAAACGGAGGCAAACCTCACGTAAGCGACTTTATCTAATTTGTGAAGTTCGGCCATGATCATGCCGCCGACAGTTTTGGTCGGGACTTCTTTCAGCCCATAAGACTGGAGGCGTTTTTCGATGGAGCTCACGATTTCATCGATTCGCTGCGAAGGAATCGCGCGTTTTTGGCAGGCTTTTTCCAGTCCCTGTTTGAGTTTTTCGCGAGCGTAGGGTTCCCTTCGGCCGTCTTTTTTAATCACGAGTGGCATCACTTCTTCGATCCGCTCGTACGTCGTGAAGCGTCCCTCGCAGCGCGGACAAACCCGCCGCCTCCGGGTGCTATCGCCCGTTTGGTTCAACCGAGAATCGATGACTTTCGTCTCTGAGAAAGAGCAGTAGGGACAGCGCATGACTAGGTTCCTCTTACCGGATCACGAGTCGCGCATCAACGATCATTTGATGGGATGCGTAAGAATGCTTTATCTCCAGAGTTTCATGCACTTGCACGTAAGGCGGGTTGTCGATCGAATTTTTTGGATAAGTTCCGCCATCCTTTGCCTGAAAACGGGGCGAACGTCCCCGCGGATTCGAGTCCCTAGATTGCACTACCGGATTTCTAAACAAAATCGATCAGCCACTGTTTCTGTGCTCTTTGGAATTGCTTCGCAGTCTAAAGGGTTGGTAGGAGTCGGCTGAAAAGGGAAACCCATGAATCAGAAAAAATTTTCAGCAGTTCGTCGTTTGACCGTTTTGGTAAAAGGTGTGGCCATTGGATTAGGAGCGACCCTTTTATTCACCTTAAGTGTTTCGGTTTCTGAAGCGGCCACTGCTGTGAATTTTACCTCCAATGATCTCGCTGCTTTTAGCCAACTCTCCGATCCCAGCAGTGTCCTACTTACGATGGATAAAACCAGTGGAGTCGTGCAGCCCGGCCCCGTATTCCTTTTCCTCGGGATAGACCGAGCGAACTTCGAAGCAGGCTTGAGCGGCGTCGGCAAATTAGCCAACCTCCATTACCACCATTTGCGAAGTGAGAGCGTTCGCCTCGCTTTCATCGGCGAGCGAATCCGTGCGCGGGTTACTTTCGCTGATCAAAAAAAGGCGATCAGCAGTTTAGTCGGGTCGATTAGTTTCACGGGCGCCTACATGGATCTTTGGCTGACGGTCGGAGACACCGCAAGTGGAGCGCCTGCCGTGACCCTCGCGCAAGTGGATTTCGAGGGCGCTTACAAAGGAAACGGCGCGCTTGCTCCGAAGTTCCTCGTCGATGAAGTGAAAAAAATTGCGGAAAAAGTGGTGCGGAAAAAAATCGATGCCCTGCTGAATGAACCTTCAACTTTGAATTCAATCGAAAAAGTGCTCGTGACTTGGGCAAAAGCTTCGCGTTCGAAAGCTTTAGAACAAATCGTTCCGGGCACTCTTCGCATCAGCGACGGCACGCTGCTTTATTCTGCCGAATAATTTTGCAGAATAACTGCTACAGTTTGAGTCACAGCTCCAGTTTGGCTGCTGCAGCAGCTGCTGCAGATTGAGTCTTTGAGTTACTTCCAAAGTTATCGGTAGACTGGGAACTGTCCGCAGAGTGCTTTCACTTCACGGCCGATCCCCGAGAGTTTCTCGGTGTTGCCTTTGGTTCTGAGCGCCTGGATGATCCAAGTCGCAATTTGCTTCATTTCGGAAGTTCCGAATCCTCGAGTCGTGGCGGCTGGAGTTCCGATGCGAATCCCGCTGGTCACGAACGGACTTCGAGTGTCCCCAGGAACGGAGTTCTTGTTCACCGTGATGTGCGCAAGATCGAGCCACGCCTCTGCGTCTTTACCCGAGATCGAACCTTCGTCGAACTTCGTGAGATCGGCTAGCATGAGGTGATTATCCGTGCCTCCGGAAACCAGTCTGAGACCTTGGGCTTGAAGTTCAGCTGCTAACGTTTTTGCGTTTGTCAGGACTTGCTCTTGGTAAGTTTTAAACTCGGGCTTAAGGGCTTCCCCGAAAGCGACTGCCTTCGCAGCAATCACGTGCATCAGCGGACCTCCCTGGATACCGGGGAAAATCTGCGAGTTCACCGACTTTATTCGGTCTGCTTTGCAGAGGATGATCCCCCCGCGAGGACCGCGCAGAGTCTTATGCGTGGTCGACGTCGTGAAAGTCGCATGGGGAATCGGAGATGGGTGCAGTCCGGCTGCGATCAGGCCCGCAATGTGGGCCATATCGACGACTAAATCGCAGTTGTTTTCACGAGCGATGGCGCCCATGGTTTCGAAATCGATGATGCGAGGGTAGGCGCTGGCACCGGCGATCAACATTTTTGGTTTGTTCTTTTTAACGACGTCCCGGACTTCGTCGTAATCGATGGTCTCGGTTTTCGGATTCAGGCCGTAGGGATGCGCTTCGTAGAGTTTGCCCGAAAAATTTACCGGAGAACCATGGGTGAGGTGTCCACCTTGCGCGAGCGACATCCCCACAACTTTATCGCCGGGTTTTAATAGAGCCATGTAGACGGCCATATTTGCTTGGGAGCCGGCATGGGGCTGCACGTTTGCCGCTTCGGCGCCGAAGAGTTTGCAGACTCGGTCGATGGCGAGTTGTTCTGCGACGTCTACGAATTCACAACCTCCGTAATAACGTTTACCGGGATACCCTTCTGCATATTTATTGGTGAGGATGGTTCCCTGAGTCTCCATCACCGCCCGAGATGCGTAGTTCTCGGAAGCGATGAGTTCGATTCCATCCTGTTGTCGTTCGTATTCTTTTTCGACGGTCGAGAAAATTTCGGGATCGGAAATTGCCAAGCGATCATCAAATCCATTCGGACGGCTCATGGTTTCCTCTTTTCGAATTCGCTTTTTATTTCGGTTTCCAATTTCTTAATTTTTTCGATGCGCGTGCTGTGACGGGGACCGTTTGAAAAAGGCGTTTCAAGCCAGACGCGCGTGATTTCGAGCGCTTTTTCTTCGGTGAGAAGCCGCGCCCCGAGGCAAAGGATATTTGCATCGTTATGCTCGCGCGATAGCTTTGCTGCCTCGGTGCTTTCGACCATCGATGCGCGGACGCCTGGAAATTTATTCGCAGCAATGCAGACACCGATGCCGGAACCGCAAATGAGAATGCCGCGGGATACGGAGCCGGAAGACACGCGTCTCGCGACGAGTGATGCGTAATCGGGGTAGTCGACGCTCTCGACGGATGAATGGGTTCCGAGGTCTTCCCAGTCGTATTCTGGTAAAAGCGAGATTAGTTTTGCTTTCAGAGCAGGAGATGCGTGATCTCCTGCGATTGGAATTCGCGTCTTCGGCATGTGACGAAGTTACCGCTGGTTCCCATTGGCGACAACTGCGGAAACAAAAAGAGCGAAACGGGAATTCCAAGGTCGAGCCAGCTGGCTATAACGCGGTGAATCCTGGACGTTCAGGGAAATCATCCGAATCCGATCTTATTTTGACCTGTTGCAGGATATCCCTGCAAGGAAGTCCCTCGTATTTTTGCGTCTAAACTTTCCCGAAAACCAAACTCGCATTTGATCCGCCGAACCCAAAAGAATTCGACATCGCGTAACGAACCGGTTTCGAAACGGCTTTCCCCAATGTGAAATCGATTCCCAGAGCCGCACAAGCAGGGTCGAGATTTTCGACATTCATGGTGGGTGGGATTTTTCCATCGCGGATCGCGAGTACGGAGAACACCGCCTCGATGGCGCCGGCCGCGCCCAGCAGGTGGCCCGTCATCGACTTCGTCGAACTGACATGCGCTTTCTTCACGTCGATGCGCTTTGAGATCGCAAACGCCTCTTCGGAGTCTCCGGCCGGAGTGGAAGTTCCATGCGCATTCACGTAATCCACCTCAAATCCGGTGATTCCTGCATCTTTCAGTGCCGCATCCATCGCACGACCACCGCCTTCTCCGCCTTCCGCAGGAGAAGTGATGTGATAAGCATCGGCGGATATGCCGTAGCCTGCGACTTCTGCGTAAATTTTAGCGCCGCGTTTTTTTGCGTGCTCGTATTCTTCCAGCACCAGCACGGCGGCGCCTTCACCTAAAACGAAGCCGTCGCGATCACGGTCGTAGGGGCGCGAAGCGGTTTCGGGAGAATCATTTCGCGTCGAGAGCGCACGCATCGAAGCAAAGCCACCAATACCGAGCTTACAAACGACGGCTTCGCTGCCGCCCGCTAACATCACGTCGGCATCGCCGCGGCGAATTTGCCAGAGGGCTTCGCCAATCGAATGAGCGGAGGACGTGCATGCGGTCGTGTTGCAGAGGTTCGGACCTTTCAAATCGAGTTGGATCGAAACCATCCCGGACGCGAGATTCGGAATCGACTGCGTGATGAAAAAAGGAGTAATCCTTTTATAGCCCTTCGCTAAAAAGTCATCGTAAACCGCTTCGATTTCGGGAAGGCCACCCATGCCCACGCCGATGTTCACCCCGAGCCGAGTCGGATCGAGCGTTGCGCGGTGGGCGTCCAGACCGGAGTCGGCATAAGCTTCTAAGCTCGCGACTTGCGCGAGGTGCGAGAATCGCCCTACTTTCCGGGCATCTTTCGAATTCCCCGCCGCAGTCACCGGTTCAGCCGGTTCTGCGCGCGGCCGGGGATTCAAAGGAGCAGGAAGCGGTTTCGTGAAGTCGAATCCCTTCACTTCGCCGGCAAAAAGAACGGAGCAGCCGGTCGGATCGAAAAGAGTGATCTTTGCGATACCCGACCGGCCCTCGAGTGCGTTTTTCCAAGTTTCTCCAGCAGTTAATCCCAAAGGACTCACCACCCCGATTCCCGTGACGACGACACGTCTTGCGGTTTTCGAAGGGGAATGTGACGGGGATCCAGCCGGAGAGTTCATTGCTTCACCTTACGTTGGAAAAAACTTTTCTGAAGAGTGACTAAAGTAAGACTGAGGAGCGGAATTAGCTCGAAGCCTTCGACGTGATGTATTTCACAACGTCGCCGACCGTTTTCATTTTTTCTGCTTCTTCGTCAGGAATATCGAGGTCGAATTCTTCTTCCATCGTCATGACAAGTTCCACGATGTCCAGGCTGTCTGCACCGAGGTCATCGATGAAGGACGCGGTCGTCGTTACTTTCGCAGCATCCACTGCAAGTTGGTCGACGATAATGGAACGGACTCTTTCTTCAATCGTAGCGGTCATTCTTTCTTTCCTTTGTTACGTTCGGTCAGCCGGAGCCGACCAAATTCTGCTTGCAGACACTTTTTAAAAACCGTTTGTGAGATTTCTCTCCCGAGCTAGATGTACATTCCGCCATTCACCCCGAGGACTTGGCCGGTGATGTACCGAGCGGCGGGGGATGCGAGAAAGGCAACTGCTTCGGAAATATCATCGGGCGAACCGAAGGTTCCTAACGGAATGTTCCGGAGGATGGCGTCTTTTTGGGCCTCCGTCAAGGCTCCCGTCATGTCGGTCTGGATGTAGCCTGGAGCCACGATATTACAGCGAATATTCCTCGAAGCGAGTTCCCTTGCGACTGACTTTCCGAAGCCAATGAGACCCGCTTTTGCGGCGGCGTAAGCGGATTGGCCGGCATTGCCCATTTCGCCCACCACCGAGGAAATCAAAATGACGGAACCCTTCCGAGATTTCATCATGCCACGCGACGCAGCACGAACGCAGTAGATCGCGCCTTTCAAATCAACGTCGAGAGTTCGGTCGAGATCTTCGTCTTTGAGGCGCATGAGGAGCGAATCGATCGTGATACCGGCGTTGGCGACCAGCACTTCGATCGGGCCATGCGATTTCGTCAGAAGTTCGAGGGCGGTGTCGACTTCAGAAGATTCGGCAACGTTAAAGCGGCAGAGTTCAGCTCGTCCACCTGCTGATTCGATTTCTGATTTCAACTCGGCTGCTTTCGCTTCATTCGATGCGTAGTTAATGGCGACGCGGTAACCCGCCCGAGCAAGGCGCTTTGCAATCGCAGCCCCGAGGCCGCGAGAAGCTCCAGTGACGAGCGCAAGCGGCAAAGCGGTCTGTGTCGATGAATCAGCGGATGGGCTCGTCATTTTAAGTTCCTGCTTTCGACTCAGAGGCGATTTTCCATTCGCCGAGGGTTTTCGAATCGGAGATCCCACTCGTCGTGAAGCTCGCACCGGGAATCCCGCCCGCGATTCGTTTTGCGAGGCCCTGAAGGACTTTTCCTGGACCGAATTCTACCGCTGACGAGTAACCTTTCGAAATCAAGGTCGTCATGCTCTGGCGCCACATCACGGGGTGATCCACTTGGTCGACGAGGAGTTCAAACACGACGGACGGCTCGGCCGTCAGGTTTGCTGTTCGGTTTGGGACGTACGCGTAGCGGAGCGAGGAAGGTTTTTCGGAGGACGCGGCGTTTGAAAAGAGTTCCGCCATTTTCATTTTCGCGGGTGCCATGAGCGCGCAGTGGAAAGGTGCTGAAACGGCGAGGGGAATCGCTTTTCCCGCGAATTCTCCGCCGGCTTTTACGAGAGCCAGTGCTTCTGAAAGGGCGTCGCTCGCACCCGCGATCACGGTT
>JACMQW010000076.1 GCA_014376785.1 Oligoflexia bacterium | reverse complement strand
GTCCCAAGCGGGAAGCCCAGTTTCAGATTTTTTCCATTTCACGAAAGCGAAAATGGCCGCAGTCCAACCCGCGATGAGCAAGTACCAATAAGAGACCAGGACGTCCGATGCTCCCATGAGGAATACCGTCATCGGAGGCATTTTTTTGTTCATGGATTCGAAAACGGTTTTCAGCTGAGGCAACACGAAGGTGAAAATCGCGATCATCAGCACCAGCGCGACCACGAGCATCAAAGCGGGGTAAGTCATTCCGCCCACGACTTTCGAGCGCAGGCGCATCTGCGCTTCCTTCAAATCGGCGAGTTTCAGAAGTACGAGCGAAAGGGTTCCCGAAGCTTCCCCGGCTTCGACCATGTTCACGAAGATGTTATCGAAAACCCGAGGGTGTTTCGCCATCGCTTTCGAAAGCGATGCTCCCTCGTTCACGTCTTGGCGAACTTGCGAGAGGGTGAGTTTAATCACGGGGTGCTCGGACTGTTCGACCATCGCGCCGAGTGCTTCGACGAGCTGGATGTTTGCTTTGATGAGTGACGCGATTTGGCGAGTCATCATCGAGACGTCTCTCACGCTCACTCCGCCGGAGAAAAATCCAGCCGACTTTGCGGAGCCTGCCGCGCCGGCTTTCCCCGAAGAACTCTTCTCGCCGATTTCGACGACGGTGAGACCCTGTTTCTTCAATTTAAGGCGAGCCGCTTTCACGTTTTCGGAGTCGACGATGCCTCGCACCGACTTCCCACCCGCACCGTAAGCTTTGTAATCAAAAACCGGCATTAACTCATTTCCTTATTCTTCTGCGTGGGTTGCGCGCAGGAGTTCTTCGACCGTGGTGACGCCTGCAAGCACTTTCGAGATCGCATCTTCACGCAGGGTGCGCATTCCGGCCGCTACGGCCGCTTTTTTAATTTGTCCGCCATCCGCGCGTTTCACAATCAGGGATCGTAAATTATCATCGATCAGCATGAGTTCGTGCGACACGGTACGGCCCGAATAACCGGAGTGTGAACAGCTCGGACATCCGACGGCTTTGAAAATAGTCGAACCTTCTGGGATTTTCTTCATTCCAAGCTCGATCATTTCAAATTCGCTTGGCACATGGGGCACGCGACACTTCGTGCACACGCGTCGAATCAGACGCTGGGCGATCACGCCGAGAAGTGATGAGGCAACCAAGAACGGTTCCACGCCCATATCGGTCAGACGAGTGGACACTCCGGGCGCGTCGTTGGTGTGCAGAGTGGAAAGCACTAAGTGACCGGTGAGGGAGGCGTTAATCGCGATCTCGGCCGTTTCTCTATCTCGAATTTCCCCGACCATGATGATGTCGGGGTTCTGACGAAGAAAAGCGCGAAGCACGCGAGCGAAGGTGAGCTCGATCTTCGTATTGATTTGGACCTGGTTGATGCCGTGGATTTGATATTCCACCGGATCTTCGACGGTCATGATGTTTCGTTCCGGTGCGTTCAGTTTCGAGAGGCAGGCAGCTAAGGTCGACGACTTTCCCGACCCCGTCGGACCGGTGACTAAGATCATTCCGTATTTTTTAGAAATCAGATTATCGATGACTTCGGTCGATTTCAGCGGAAACCCCAAGGCCTCGAGTCCCATGATCGTCCCGGTTTGCTGGAGAATCCGCATGACGAGTCGTTCGCCGTGCGCCGCGGGCACGGTCGAGAGACGGATGTCGATGTCTTTGCCGGCAATTTTAATTTTAATGCGACCATCTTGGGGGAGTCGCTTTTCGGCGATATCGAGTTGCCCCATGACTTTAATCCGGGATGAAATCGCCGCGTGGGCCCGTTTCGGTTGGCGAATGACATCATAAAGAACGCCATCCACGCGAAACCGGGTAACGAATTCTTTTTCAAAAGGCTCGATGTGAATATCCGACGCGTTTTCTTTTACCGCGCGAAAGAGGAGCGAGTTCACGAATTTAATCACGGGCGCGTCGTCTTCCGTCGCCTCTAAAATATCGATCGGACCCTCTAAGTCCATGTTCTCTTCGAACTCGCCTTCGATCTCGCCCACCATGTTATCCGTGTTTCGCTCGTACACACGGTTAATGGCGTCCTGAACCCTCATGGTGGTCGAAACGCAAATGCGAACCGCCATTCCGGTCAAAACCTGAAGGTCATCGATGATCGATTCGTTAAACGGATCCGCTACGCACACCACCAACCGCTCTCCCGAACCGGTAGTCTCCTTCGCAATCGGGATGACTTCCTTCACTTTGCAGTAATTGATCGGAATGCCGCTGACGAGTTTCGGATCGATGTCCGCCGGCTTTAAGTCCTCGATGAAAGGGATTCCGAGCTGGATACAGAGCGCCCGCATGATCTCGTGGGGCATGATCATATTCCGACGAATCAGAATATCGCCTAGTAGGCCGCCTTCTTTTTCTTGAATGCGGAGGGCTTCATCGAGTTGATCATCCTGAAGCGAGGTGTGCTTCAGGAGGATTTGACCCAGTTTCGGTGCGGGGGTGTACTGGAGTGCCATGGTTTTTTTCAGGAGCGTGGGATGACCCTAGCTCTGATCTCCTCCGTTGAAAGTCGGAGGTGGGGGAAGGTCGGTGCTTGGCATGTAGTTTCCAGTGCCGGGGGCTTGGTTCACCGGAGGTGGTGCGCTCGGCGCTTGGCTCTGATTTGAGCCGCGACTTCCATTATAGGCGTTGCCGGAATTTTCATCCATGCTCATCGATCCGTCCGGACTGTTGTCGATCGTGAAGCTGGTTTGTGGCTTCACGTTTTGGATTTTCTTAATGTCGGGAAGGGAGCGAACGATTTTATCGCGGAATTCTCTTCCGATATCGATTCCGCCCATGGACTTCTCTAAGAAGTCATCGCGCTCTTTCAGCTTCTGGTCGAGGACAGTGCGAATGCCTTCGTACTGGCGAATGATTTTCGGGGTGATGAAAATCAGCAGGTTTGTTTTCTCTGTTTGTTGAGTGCGAGATTTAAACAGCCAGCCCAGGACCGGAATATCGCCCAAGATCGGAACTTTAACCGTCGTTTCCGAAGCTTTATCGCGGACTAATCCACCGAGAACCACCGTGTCTCCGTCGCCTACGACGACGGAAGTTTTTGTTGTGCGGGAGAGGATGGCGAACGCTTGGTCTTGTACGGCTTTCGGAAGCTGCCGCTGAGAAATGTCCTGAAGTTTTGCCTCCACGTCGAGTTTCACGTAATTCGAAAGCTTGTTGATTGCGGGCTTCAGTTTAATGGAGATCGAAACGTCTTCTTTCGTGGTTCCGCTCGATACGACTCCGTTTGCCGAAGCATTCGAAGTTGGTACCGGAATTTTTTCCGCAGACTCAAACGTTGCTTCCGTATTATCCAGGGTGAGGATCTGCGGAGTCGCAAGCACGGTTCCGTTGGTGTTTGTCTGAAGGAACTTCACGAGACCTTGGATGGATCCGACTTGGACGCTCGTGCCACCTGGGCCGGTGATCGTTTTTGCGCCACCCGAACGAAACCCGATGATGGCTCCGGTCGAAGCGAGAGGATTTGT
>JACMQW010000075.1 GCA_014376785.1 Oligoflexia bacterium | reverse complement strand
GATAGAGCGTCCCTCTCCGCCATTTTCAAGACGCCTGTCTATCCTTTAGACACCCTTTCGCCCCTCAACTGAGCGGAGAGCATTTTTAAATCCGGCACGATCTCTGCTCAGAATGGGCGGGCACCACCCTGCTCGAATCCCAGCAATAAGGGCGTCCGGAACATTATGAAAAATACTTCTTCCTTCAAAATGACACCGGCGCTGGTCGCGATACTCATGGTCGCAGGCTGCGGTAATAGAAATCTCATTTCATCGATCCCCGTTTTTATTCCCGATGAATCGGCATCGATTTCCGGAGAAGCGTTTTTTAAACCATCTGAATCAAAACTGAGTATCGAGCTAATCGATACGAACTTGAATCGCAACCGATTTGGAACAGCCCGGCTCTTCTTAACTGACGAAGATAAAAAACCTCTCGGCCAGTATAGAGTCGACCTATCGCAATTTTCCAAACTAGGGGCACGCCATCCGAAAGCGAAAATCTCACTCCCCGCGCATTTAGAAAATGCGCCCGAAGATCAGCATTACTCTCTCAACTGCTCCCTTACTTACCGCATCTCTACCGGTGGATCTGCAGGCCCTCTCGATCCCGAGGTCTCGACCATCGAATGGATAAATATGAGTTGCGTCCTATTAAAAAAAGACAAACCCGTCTTTAAATTTAAAACCAGCTTTCAAACTGGAAATGGTGCGAATTTATGATGGCGAAAGAAATTTT
The DNA here is from genome assembly GCA_014376785.1 of Oligoflexia bacterium. Lineage (GTDB taxonomy): Bacteria > Bdellovibrionota > UBA1018 > UBA1018 > UBA1018 > JACMQW01. The sequence continues at coordinate 62,603 of JACMQW010000075.1, read as the reverse complement.
CAAACTCGGACTTCTTCTAGCCTCCTATTCCTCGTTGGTAACGGGCGCTGCTTTCGCGAAATCGAAACCTTCCTATCCGAGCCGCTCCCCCATACCAGCATCTATCTTTATAAAAAATGCAGAAAAACGCACTGCTTGTTTCACCACCATTAATTCCAGCGACGAAAAAGAGGCGTTCATCACCGCTCTAAATCCTAGAGATTGGGACCTTGTAGAACTAACCGGCCTAGACTCTTCGGGTGATCAGACTCTTTGGTTTGACGACGCTTGCCGGAAAAATATCCAGTGCGACATTAATGTCATCTCTGGACATTTCGCGGGTGAATTTTTCGGCTCGAGCGGCTTCCGGCTTACCCTTGATGATCTAGAAAACCACAGCTGTGCGGAGGATTGCTCAGGAATCCTTCGGCACCCGCGCGAAGTCTATCTACTCGGTTGCAACACCCTCGCTACTCGTGACGGCGACCACCGGACTCAGCAACAATACTATGATGTCCTTGTTCAGGATGGCTACACACCCGAAGACGCGCGAAGAGTGAGTGAAGACCGTTACGGAGTTTTCGGTCAATGGAACAAAAGTAAAATGGAGCGGGCATTCATCGGCATTCCCTACTTGTATGGGTTTTCCTCCACCAGTCAGAAGGGAAATGTCCAGGGTCCAAGGATTCGCGACTACTTGAGTAAAATAGGTGACTACACCGCGCACTTCGACCAAATTGTTTCTGAGAAAACGAATGCGATTTCAAAGCCGAATCAGATTTTAAAAGTTTCAATTCAGAGTGAAGACTTCATCCAATGCCGCGGTCTGGATCCAAGCGACCCCAATTACAGCGTTCACCTCGACATCTGCTCCCTCTTCGACCGGAAAAAACCAATGGCCGATAGACTCGCGCTAGCGGAAAAGATGTTTAGAGGAGACCAACTCCTGATGCTCTTGCCATCCATTCAGAATTTCTTAAAGCAAAACGCGCGAATCATTCACCGCGATTATGCTTCTCTTTTCTCACGGCTTTCAGAGAGTTCGAACGCGCGTAAAACGATCATGGACGCGATTGAAAGCGTGAAGATGTCAGAAACTAGACTCGAATGGATGCGTTTCGCACAGACGATGGGATGGATTTCCAGAGAAGAACTGGTGCATTCAATACATGAACGAGTCGCTTCAGCATTTGCTGCAGACTCCATGACCGTGAATACGGCCGATTCTCTCTGCTCAATAGGTGCTCATGGAGTGAACGAACTCAACTTCTCTGACGTGGTCGGAAGAATTCGGAATTTCCACTTTGCAAATGAGTCGATCGCAAATGCGCTCCGGTGTATAGGAATAGCCCGTTATCCTGAGTTTCGGGAAAAACTTGCCGATTTTTTTCGAAGTCATCCAGAGAATACGGTCAATAACGCCATCGTGCTTGCTACAATTTTTTCTGAATCCACCCCCACTCTTCATCCTACGACGATAGATCTAGAACTTTTAAAGCGACTCACCGCACTTTGTAAATTGTCGATGAATAGCTCGAATCAACTGTCTTGTGATCAAGCGCTAGCTCGCCTCGGGAGTACTGATGAAGGAACTGCGCATTTACTTGCACAGCGATTTAAAGCGGTTTCCCAATGGTCGACTGCCTTGACTGCGGATGCATTACGATTTCTCACCGTCGGAAGCCAAGAACTTGAGGATGTTTTACTGAACATCTACCGTGATCCAAAAAACGAGTTACCCAATGGTCTGGAACGTTACTTCTTTTTCAAACCCATTCAAAAAATTGAAAATCAGAAACTCTTACTTTCAGACCTAGCAAATCATGGACCCGAAAGAAGACCTGATGAAATGGTCTACTCTCTTCGCAACATGCATCTCTCTCCTTCTGAATTAGAGAACTTTCTAAAAGCCCTCAAAGGAAAGCCGAACATTCTTCAGACAGCCAGAGTTCTGATTGGTTTTCTCTACCTCGCTCAAAATTCCGATGTCGGAAGTTCTTTTTTAGAAAAGCTTTTCTCCCAGTATCGATTCGTGAATATTGCAACCGATGAACAGCTCCAGGCTTTTTACGAGGCCATCAAATTGCCGCTTATTCGTTCGACGCTTGAAAGTTCTCCCCAGGCGCGCAAAGACGCGTGCTTAATTTTAGGATCCGCTTCGAATAATTTGGGTTTTGATGATGATGGAGATGCGGTTCCGCAGAAGTTTCTTGTGAAAACCTGTTCAGACCTAGGAATAAACTAACGCCGTAATTCCGACAAATTATTGACACTCGTGTCTTTAAATCCCACGGTAAATTTCACCCCTTGCCGGAGGACCACAACCTCAGGGAAACTACTGACTGAGGACTCTGCGCATGGAAAAGTTACCCCTTTCAATTTCTGAACATCTGGAATCATTTGTCGATTCGGCCCGCCAGCTTGAGTCAGCCTTAAATGATGAGAAAAAAAAGAGTCAGAAAATTGCGCAAGAATATCTAGCTTCTCGAACTACTCTTGAAAATGGTGTTCGTGAACTCAAAAAGAGATTAGTTTCGCGAGACGAGCGAATCGAAACGATTACTACCGCTTTCAAAACTCTCCAAGCCCAAGCGGAAAATGCTCAAAAAAAATTGGAGTCCGTGTCCGCACGCGAGTTAATCGCAAGTACGGAATTGGATCAGTTTAAAAAAGCTTGGGGCGAAGTCTTAGCGAGGGAAACCGAGGCCCGAAAAATCGTAATGGAGTTTGAAAAAGCAAAAAGGACACTGAACGAGCAACGAAATCAGATTCTTACTCTGGAAACTGCGCTGGGCGAGGCGAATCGCTCATACGAAACAACTGCGCGCGACTCCACCGCTAAAAATCAGCAGCTTGCCGAGCGAATAGAAAAGGTCACGGTCAGCGAAGCGAGTTTGCGCGAGGAACTCAGTCAAAAGGAGAGAAAGCTCCGTGCGTTCTATCAAGGGGAAGTTGCCTCTGAGAAAGTTCGCATCCAAAACATCGCCAGAAAACACATCGAGTCAGAGGTCGAACGAGTGACGCTTCATGAGCGTCGGGCAAATGAAGTAAAAATTCTCGAAATAACCGCAGAGATGAAACTTCAGCAAAACCGAATGGAAGATGGCGAAAAATCTCGCCATCATGAAATTGAACGCGCTCGCGCACGGCTGCTTGCTTTGACGGAAGAAAGCCATCAGAAGACTTTCCAGCTGGATTCTCTCAGAGAAGAATATCAGTTGCTCCAAAGGGAACTCATGCAGGTAAATAACTCGATTGAAGGAGTTAAAAAGGAATCCAGCAAGGCGATTCTCATGGAACACCTGAGGCACGAAGCGCAGACCCATGAACTCCAGTCGAAAATCCATCACCTTTTAACCGATGGTTTGTATGCCGAAAAATCTCCGGCTCCCGAAGGAGACGTCGTCATTTACGAGTCAAGCGTCGTATCAGAAAAAGATGATTTATCCCACTTGGGTTCGGCGCGCGAAGGCGGAAATGCTTCCCTTCGGGTTTACTCGAGCTAAGACCTTCCAAAACTCGTCCAAATTAGAGACAGCGACGTTCTGTCCATCATCAAGAACGATTCGAACCCGATCGTTCACATTTGGATCAATGAGCACTCTTTCAAAAAATTTTTCCGACTCGAGAAATTTTCGCTTCATTTCCCTCACGATTTTCGGAAGTTGGAGTGCGCCGAGCAGTCGCGGTTTTTCTACTTCGTCCAAGTAGTCGAGTTGTTCTTGAGTTCCCACTCGGGTATTTCCGAAAATTTCGGCGATAGTTCCGGAGAGGTTTCCCTGAAAGGGCGAACCCCTAAGAAACACGTCGTAGCTTATCTTTCTGAGTCCGCCGTTCAGCTCCCCGTTGCGGCTGCGGAAGATTCCGCCCTGATCAATTCGGTCGAGATAACAATGAATAAGAGCTTCTCTCGTATGAATTCCGGCGTAACGTCGGCCCAGCTCACGCTCATAGTTTTCTTTCCACCAACTACCCGGCGTCGCCGGACCATCGTGGCCCAGAATAGAGCCTAGAATCTTCTTCCATGATCGATTCGAAACGCCGATTTGCTGTCTCATCAGGTTTCCCTCGATCATGCTAATATGGCTGTGATCGAGAAATGCGGCGAAAACCTTTCCTTCGTAGAGATGAAGGTACCTTGATTGTATGGCAGATTCTTTGCCGAGATCTGAAAGCAGAATCGCCACTTCCAGTATATCCGGGTCGACGCCGAGTTTTTCAAGTCCTTCGCGGTCAGCTCTAATTTCCCGACACATCCGAGTGACATGCTTGAAGTTCTCATTATTGGAGAAACATCCTGAGGAACGGTATAGCACGAGAATTTGGCGTGCGAACTCGCGCAGGGAGGGATCACGAATGGCACTTTTCCGGGTCATTTGTGTCATGTCCGCTTATTATGCCATGAGATGACATTCAGGTTCAAAGTGCGGATTTTGCCCCGTACCCATAGGTTCGAAGCATGCTGTAGATGAGGTCTAGTCGTTCTAACTTTAGGTTTCGTTCGGGGTCGGATTTCAATATTCCGTTTCTGTACACGACCAGATCTAGAGTGAGAGGCGGGTTGCGGATTTTGCCCAATACTTCGTCGCGAATCATTTCCGGACGAAGGGCAAGGTAGCTCAAAACGACAACCATACCGACTGCCAGGCTACTGAGGAGGTAACCTTTCCAGCTCCAGGTATTAAACCAAGCCGTCATGACGAGGAGAAAGGAACAAGACAGACCCGTCCATGCCCAAGGAAACCATGCCGGAAAGCCATAGAATTTCGCCATTTCTGCCAAGCTGAGAAAAAATGCGAGGCCCACTAGCCCAAATACGAGAGCAACGAAGCGGTAAAGCAATCCTCGAAAACTGGATTTCATCTAGACAAACCTTCCACGTTCAGACAAAAAATGACAATGAGCGATGCGGCAGTTAAATCCGCTCGGGGTGAGCGCATTCGATTTACCATTCGAACCGTTCGCACTGAGATGAAGGAAAACGGACTTCGGGGTCTTTTCCGTCGTTACGGTTGGAGACTCTTCGCCTTCGGAATCGCCTACTACTTGATTCGCGACATCATCCTGTATTTGTTCATCCCCTGGCTCATTGCACGCCACTTAATCAACCACTGAAAATCAATCGTCAACAACCAAGCTCTATTGATTAACCACTACCGGTTAACGTGCGCCCATCGTCCCCATACCGGCGCCCGAAGACAGCCAGTCCGTCATGATGTTCACGCCTTCACTCACTAACGGAGCTTGGGTCTCCTTCAGCTTTGCTTTACGCGATTTATCTTTTTTCTCGTCCTTCTTATTTTCTTCTTCCGCTTTCTTCTTCATTTCTGACAACCGAATGACGCCCTTATTCTTCTTGGCGTCTTCAATATTTTTCGCAATTTCAGTAAATTTCGCATCTTTCGAGACGCGTTCTTGAGAAAGTTTTTTCAATTTTTTCACAAGATCGGAGTCCACTGGCTTCCAGTGCTTGGAAGCTTCTTCGGTATTTGCGTCGGTTCCCACAAAGGTAGGAATTTTTTGCGGCGGTAATGAATAGTCCATCGTCTTTTCGCCGATATCATCGGTAGAGAAAATCGAAGGCAGTTCGATATCGCTTTCCACTCCTTGGTGCTGGGTAGAGGCGCCTCCAGGGACAAAGAACATCCCAGTCGAAACTTTCATCGCTCCTAGTCCCTGCGGAAGATCGGAAACAACTTGAACCGTTCCCTTACCGTAAGTGTGGTCCCCGCCTACAATCAGCGCACGGTGATAGTCTTTCAGTGCTCCAGCTAGAATTTCGGATGCAGACGCGGATAGCCGACTCGTCAGAAGCATTACTGGTCCGTTGAATGCAACTTCGTCATCGCGATCAGATAGAACATCGACACGCTGATCTCCGCCCTTCGTTGCCACTACGGCGCCTTTCTGAATGAAAAGTCCGGCGATCTTCACTGCATCGTCTAATAATCCTCCACCATTTCGAGAAAGATCGATAACGATTCCTTCGGCTTTGTTCTTTTTGGCTTCTAAGACGAGTTTCCTCATGTCATCGGAACTCGAACGACCCTCTCGGCCGCCACCATAGAAAGAAGGCAAATCAATCACCCCAATTTTATAGCTCTTCTCGCCAACTTTTTTAGTCTCGTAAGTAAGTTTCGCTGCCGATTCTTTAATATCGATTTTATCGCGAATAATCGAAACGTCGAACGTCTTCGACGTTTCACCCGTTCGAATGACCGTAAGTGTGACTTTCGTCCCTTTCTTTCCACGAATTCGTTTCACGACATCTTGGAGATCCATGTCGACGACGGATTCCGGCTTTTTACCGTCTTGCGCAACCGCGAGAATCTTATCCTTGGGTTGCAATATTTTCAGGCGGTCCGCTGCGCCCCCGGGGATCACTTCTTCGACAAGAGTAAATCCGTTTTGGGATGAAAGGGAGGCGCCAATGCCTTCTAGAGAAAGCTGCATTTGGATTCTGAACTCTTCTAGCGAGTCTGCACTCATGTAACTCGAGTGTGGATCGAGCGCGAGCGCAAAGCTCTCCGCGAAGTCCACTTGGCGGTCTGAACTCTTCTTCTCCCGCATGCGTTTGGTATCGAGTTCATAGCGGTGAATAATGTTTTTCTTTGCTTCAAGCAGTTTCGTTTTCGCGAGCATTTCGTTCGCGATTTGGAATTGGATCATTTTTTTCAAAAGCGCCTTTTTTTCGCCCGCGTCTTTTGGAAATTTCCGCTTTTCAGGGTCGGTTACGAGCTCGGCAGATTCATCTAGCGTGTATTTATCGTCCAGGATTTCCTTAGCAAATTTTTCGTTCTCTTCCGCGCCTTTCACAAGCAACGCGTTCGTCTCATCAATGGCAGCGCAATTTCCTTCGTCCATCGTTTTGAAGACATTAGAGAGACTCCGCTTCGATTGATCGACCTGTGCTTGAAGCAAAAGTGTCTTCGAAGGATCGATGGTCTTGATAAATTGGTCGACCGTATGGTTTCGGATATCGTCAGTCATCGTGCGGTGCACGTAATGAAAGCGGAAATATAAATTGAAAAGTTGCGGTAGAACCGCACAACTGAGGTTACTCGCCGAGGCTCCCCCGGAAAAGAACGAGGCCGTTAGGGCGAGAAGAATAGCGGACCTACGAAGAAACATAGAATGGAAACTCCCGGTTTGAGGACTAATCACTTGGGTGAACCTGATCCATTCTACTCGTTTTTGTCCGAACGCAAATGGCGTTTAAGCAAATTAAGGTGACGAAATTATGACGAAACTCATTTCGGCAATCCGACGATGCAATTTGCGCCGGAGCTTCGAATGCGAGAAACTATTTCAAACCTCAATGCCACCACCCCAACGCTTCGGAGCGCGATATAATGGATAAAAATGAAAAAAGTTTCATGCGGTCTCTCTGTCTTGGCTACATTGAGGAAGACCTCATCCTTCCGTTCCCTAAAATGAAAACTGAAGACGCCGAAGTGTTACGCGGCGTGGTTGATGCGCTTGCGTCGAGCTATAAAGGCCGAGACGACGAATATCGGAAGTGGGACCGCGAAGGCGAATTGCCGGATTCCGCGATGGAGGAGATGAAATCCCTCGGACTCTTTAGCTTAATCATACCGGAAGAGTTTGGTGGAATGGGAATGAACAGTTCGGCTTATTCCCGAACCCTCCAAGAAATTTCGAAATACAACGCCTCTATCGCGATCACTGCCGGAGCTCACAGCTCGATTGGGATGCGTGCGCTGAAGCTCTACGGCACACCCGAACAAAACTCCAAATTCTACCCGAAATTGGCCACTGGAGAGATGATTGCGGCGTTTTGCTTAACTGAACCGGGAGCTGGATCCGATGCTGCTTCAATCAAGACGAAAGCGGTCAGGGACGGCGACGACTGGATATTAAACGGCTCGAAGCTTTGGATCACTAACGGGGGGATTGCCGGCTTCTACACCGTCTTTGCTCGAACCGATGGAGCTGAGGGACAAATCACCGCCTTTATCGTCACGAGAGATATGACTGGAGTTTCGGTAGGACCTCATGAAGATAAGATGGGCCTTCGCGCAAGCAACACCACCACCGTGATGTTTGACAACGTGAGAATTCCTTCGGCAAACGTGCTCGGTGAAGTCGGAAAAGGCTTTAAGGTCGCAATGAACGTTCTGAATTCTGGCCGAACAGGGCTAGGAGGGGGTTGCGTCGGTGCGATGAAGCGACTCATCGAAATGACCGCCAAGCAATGTAAAGAACGCGAACAGTTCGGCAAGCCAATCGCCGAGTACGGTCTCATTAAACAAAAAATGGGACATATGATCGTCGAATGCTATGCGGCCGAGTCGGTCGTAAGCTTAGTTTCGGGAATCGTGGATGCTGGCTCTAAAGAATACGGTGTGGAAGCAGCGATTTCGAAGGTGTTTGCGACGGAATGCCTTTGGCGGACTGCGGACGAAGCCCTTCAGGCCGCTGGCGGAAACGGGTACATGTGCGAGTTTCCTTACGAAAGAATTCTGAGGGACAGTCGCATCAACCGTATTTTTGAAGGAACGAACGACATCCTTCGTCTCTTTATTGCGCTTACCGGAATGAATGATGCGGGAAAAAAGCTGACCGACCTCTCTAAATCGTTAGAAGGTATCTTCAATGATCCGATCAAGGGTTTCGGAACCATCTCCGAATATGCGCTCCGCCGAGTTACCCAAGAAACAAAAGTAGGAGCGGTAAAATCGTCGTTTACTAAGGTCGATTCAGCCCTGAAAACTTACGCGGAAGGTTTCGAGGACGGCGTCCGAGACCTCGCCCGTGCATCAGATCGAATTCTACGAAAACATGGAAAGAATATCATCGGAAAGCAGTTCGCGACGAAGCGAATGGCAGACATCATGATTGACCTCTTTGTTCTCGCCTCCGTGATCAGCCGAGTAGACACTTCGGTGAGAGAAAAGGGACTGGAAGCCGCAAAGAAAGAAATCGAGATTCTCGAAGTCTTCAGTGGCCAAGTTCGTCGCCGGACTAAATCCAACTTGGGAAAAATCGACGAAAATGACGACGAGTTGATTAAATCTCTCGCCGATCACGCTTTCGAGAACGAGAAATATGTCTGGGACACGATCTGAAAAATTTAGTCGCGATTATTACTTCTTAGTCCTCGTTCGATTTTTAGGAAGTTTTTCGGTTCAGCTGCAGGCGGTCATCATCGGGTGGCAGATGTATCAGTTCACGAGAAACCCTCTTGATTTAGGCTTGCTTGGCCTTGCGGAAGCCGTGCCTGCTCTTGGGCTCGCGCTTTTCGCAGGGTACATTGTCGACCGAGTTAACCCTAAGAAGATCATGAGAGTGGTGATCTTAGTTTCTCTCGCATCGATGCTGATCGCCTGGGTCGCGAAAGAACCAAAGCACTTGTTCTTTGCGGCGATTCTTACCGGACTCGCTCGGAGCTTCTATTCCCCGAGCTTCCAGGCTCTCACGCCTAGACTGGTTTCAAAAGCGATTCTGAATCGTGCAATCGCGCTCAGTAACTCTTCGATGAAACTCGCGTACATCAGTGGCCCGGCGGTGGGAGGCATTCTCCTGGGGTTCGGTGGAGCCGGCCCGGCTTACGCAATTGGCTCTACCTTTCTCGCTTTGGCGTTTATCTTCGTTTTCGCATTCTATTACGATCACACTCCTTTCCACGCCAAACAGGAGAAAGAGGCTGTTTTCATCGACGAACTTCTGGCTGGGCTCGTCTTCGTCTTTAGGAATCGCCTTCTCCTGGCCGTGCTCTCATTAGATATGTTTGCGGTGCTCTTTGGGGGCGTTACCGCGATGCTGCCCATTATATCGGTGGAGGTTCTTCATGCAGGACCCCAGGGACTTGGATTTCTCCGCGCATCTCCCGCAGTTGGAGCGATGGTCATGAGTCTGCTGCTCATCACGAAACCAGTGAATAAAAATGCGGGAAAAATTCTTTTAAAAGTCGTGGCTGGTTTTGGAGTTTGCATCCTACTCTTTGCACTTTCTAAAAACCTCATTCTATCCTGCGTAGTTTTGGTCCTTTCTGGAGCTCTAGACAGCGTGAGCATGATTATTCGCGGGGCGATCGTCCAACTTTGTTCACCCGAAGAAATGCGCGGCCGCATTGCATCTGTTAATTCTATTTTTATAGGATCATCAAATGAACTCGGAGCCTTTGAAAGCGGCGTCGCGGCTAAATTGCTTGGATTAATTCCTTCGCTTTTTTTCGGGGGTGCCATGACATTAGTAACGGTTGCGATCATCGCTCGGTTTGTTCCCGAACTTGCGAATGCTGACCTAGACTCGCTTAGTCCAGAAAACGCTAGCCAGAAATAGGGGCCGAGACTCATGTTCCAACAGTGGAAGCAGAAACTGATCAACGCTTACTTATCTGACGAAGAAAAGTCCAAGGTGGAACGCTCTTTCAAGCACCTTGCATCCACTGGCTATGACCCATGGGGAGTAAGTCCCGAAACCGTAAAAGCTTCGCTAGCTTCGACCATATGGCTTTATAAACATTATTTTCGCGTCGTAACGCATGGAATTTCTAATATCCCTGAAGGGCGCTGCCTTCTCGTCTCGAATCATTCGGGTCAAATTCCAATTGACGGGATGCTAATCGCCACTTCACTCCTCTTAGAGCATGAACCGCCACGTCTCGCGCGTGGAATGGTCGAACGTTGGGCTCCGTCACTTCCGTTTATCAGCACATTCTTTACTCAGAATGGACAAATTACGGGAGACAGTCACAACGCAAAGAACCTCCTCGAACGAGACGAATGCGTCATGGTATTTCCCGAGGGTGTGAATGGACTCGGGAAGTCCATCCTGCATCGTTACGAACTTCAACGATTCGGCACTGGATTTCTACGACTTGCAATGGAGACAAATACTCCAATTATCCCTATTGCAGTGATCGGTTGCGAGGAAATGCTACCAAGCATTTCGAAACTCACCGGAATCGCAAAGAAGATAGGCGTCCCTTACTTACCCGTGCTTCCGATTGGCCCATTTCCTCTCCCGACAAAAGTGACCATTCGATTCGGCAAACCCCTCCACTTTTCTGGAACAAACGATGAAACGGATGCAGAAGTTTACACGAAAGTAGAAATCGTGAAAAATGCCATCCGCGCCGAAATCGAGATTGGATTAGCGGCCAGAGGCGAACGAATCTTTACAGGAAAAGGTCTATGAGCACCACCCATTCTGAAGGAACGAAGAAGCGCGTTCTCATCACCGGAGCCTCTGGCGGCCTTGCTGATATTGTTGCCGACACGCTTAAAGAGAAATATGAGCTCATCGGCGTCGACCCTCGCGCACTCCCCGCGCATCGACCGTTTCCTGGAAAGTTTTTTCAAGTCGACTATCGGCATCGGAAAATGGCCGACCTTTTTCGAATACACGCCTTCGATGCGGTCATTCATCTCGGAAGGCTTTCAACGACGAATGATCTCAGACGCAATCAGCGGTTCCATGCAAACGTCGTAGGAACCCGAAATTTACTCGACCTAGCGCTTCACCATGGGGTGAAGTCTTTCATCGTTCTCAGTACTTTTCACGTTTATGGAGCTCATCAGCACAACCACCTCTATATTTCTGAGGAAGATCCGCTACTCGCCGGACAGACCTTTCCCGAAGTGGTGGATGCCGTGGAATTAGATAATGTATCGGTAACCTTCTCACTAAGAAATCCAGATGTTCGTACGGTCATTTTGCGGCCAACGAACATCATCGGAGACCGAATTCGGAACCAAATATCGACTTTCTTGAGAGGTCAGGTATGTCCTCTCCTTCTTGGTTACGATCCGATGTGGCAATTCATTTCGGAAGAAGACATGTCGGAGGCGGTCCTGCTCGCACTCGAAGGAAAAAAGTCGGGGATTTATAATATCGCAGGTGAGGGACTGATTCCGATTTCCCATGCGATTCGACTCGCAGGAGGCACGCCCTTCCCAGTACCTGAATTTTTTTCAAACGCGGTTCTAAAAGGCTTCCGCATTATTGGACAACGCTTCCCTCGCCATCTCGTCGACTTCTTCAAATATCCCGTGGTGATCTCAGACCAAGCATTCCGGAGGGATTTCGGATTTAAGCCGAAAATCACAACAGCCGAAGCCCTCCATCGACTGAAACGCCAACCAAAGCACGCTGAAAGCGAGCCGTCGCTTGAAATACCGACCGAAGAAAAACTGACCAAAGAATCAGGTTAAATTTCGACGTTCCGAAGTGCTTCGTCTACAAGTTTGCAAGTGGATGGATCGTTTGAACCATGCAGATCGACGCATGCCTGCCGGAGTGCTTTACCCGCTTCTTTAAATCCCGTGTTCGGGCGGTAATAGTGAACCAATGCGCGAAACACAATGTCTTCTGTCTTGGATTTTCCGAGCTTGCTGTTGATCCACCAGTATCCGTGACTCAAAATGGTCGAATTAAAGTGAACGAAGCAACGGTCGTTATCGCCACCGCATTGTTCTCCCGAGTCAATCCGGAATTTTTGTGAATACTTCTCCGGGTAAGGCCGAGTCACTTTTTCTCCGCGAGAATTCATGTAAACCGCAGCAACGTCTGATGGTTTCCACAGGGATCTCATAATTCTCTTCGGATCTTTCAAATAAATGTGCTCACCCATGATCCAATTATTGGTTCGCGAAATTTGAAGTCCGAAATAGTCAGCCGTCGCTTCGTTAACCGCTCCAGGCTCATCCATCATCGTGAGTTTTGCAGTCGTATCCACCACTCCGTGGGTCATCTCATGTCCGGCAATATCGACGAGCTTCGTGAAGTCGCCCATGTTCTCGCCGTCACCGAAACCGTAGACCATAAATCCTAGATCGCTGATCCAAGCCGCGTTGTTGAATCCCAGACCGACTTTCACAACCGAACGGAGTACGGAATTGGTTCCGTCATAGCTTCTTCGGCCGAACCGATCGCTGAAATATTCGTAGACCGCATTGCTGTTGTCGGTGGCGGCGTCGGCCGAAGCATCAGGATGACCGACTACTTTTCCGTCTACTGCGTAAACTTCACAGTTTGGCGGAGTGATGCTTATAAAACTTCCATCAGCCGCACTGATAATTTGGCAAGCTTTCGCTCCGATTTCGTTTTTTCCTTTTATCGTCGCTACGCAATCGTCGATCTTTAACTTACGCGTGATCTTCCATTTTTGGTTATCGACCAACTCTAGAATATCGCAACCATCCACTTCGGGCTGAACGCGGTTGTCTCTCAATTGCTTAAAACCAATGTTGAAGTAGCGCTTGCTACCCTCTTCTAAGAGCCCACGAATCGACGCACTTCGAATAGATCTCACGTCACGCGAAGCCCGAACGGGAGCTTTCCCACTGGAAGCGGTAAAGCCAATCGCAATTCCGGATTCATGAGCGTTGTAAACTTTTGTTTCCTTCACGGTGTGAAGCGAAGAAAGGCTCCCAATCACTTGTCCACTCATCGCATTGATAATGACTTGGGTGCCGGGATTTTCGACATCTGTAGAACGATAATCAATCCACCAGACGAGGTCATTTCGGGCTGCATCACTGCTCGGAAGGTACTTGAGCACGGGTGCGGAGCGAATCGGGTTCGTTGAGTAGAGCGATGAAATGGCGAGAGCCTGGCTTGGGGTAATTTTCGGAGTGGCTTCGGAAAAATTCGACGAAGGCATATCGCCGGTGAAAGAATGAGTGCCTGAATCAAATGTGTGCTTGGAGAGGAGGGCGCCATGTACCGGAATGCCAGAAATAAAGAGTTCTGCTTTAAGCGTTTTCAAGCCGGGGGTCTGCTGAGTTCCGAAAAAGTGAAGCGATGCACCCGGGGTACTAAAGCCGAACTCGTCTTTGAGCTGCTTTGTCATTTCCTGAATTTCGGATTGATCGTCACCAAACGATTTCCACAGAGAAGTCAGGTCCAATGGGCGTTCGTTCGAAAGATAGATCGCTTTATTGTCCGCCCACGCTAGCGGAAAGAAGTTCGTGAATAAGGCGATAGATATGACCAATAATACTGAACGCATGGCTGGGACCCCCAAAGTTAAGAGGCGTTTAGCACACTCGTAACGCTACTGCGAGGGGATCAATCCGTACCGTGTCATTTTTGTCGTCTGCGTGGGCAATTGCTGCCTGTTCACCCACTCATCGGAAAAACCGAAAAGCGGGTTATGGAGAAACTCCGCTTAATCGCCGCCGTACTCTTTTCGACCTTCCTTTCGATTTCGTCCGCGCAGGCCTTCGGCCGCGCCCGGAGCCAGGAACCCCAACCTTTACCGACAGTTGCCCCGCCACCCCTGCCAGCGCCGACGCCCTCTCCCAGCCCGTCCCCATTTCCGGTGCCGACCCGAACTCCAGCTCACCATCCCCCGTCTCCGTCCACACCCCCGCATGTTCCGGCTCAAGTGATTCAGGGCTGGATCCAAGATTACACTCTCCATGTTGAAAACGTCGTGGCGGGTACTTATCCCGGACTTCTTAGCCTCGGGGCCAGTAGAATGTCCGTGGTGTGTCCGAACTGGGCGGCCCTGGACCGTGGGGAACGTGAAAAATTTTGGTCCTCCCTCCTCTGGTCCATCGCAGGACCGGAGTCTGGCAGAAATCGCACCGCCATCTACCTAGAAGACACGATGGGAATCGACCCAATCACCGGTCAACAAATCCGTTCCGAAGGGTTTCTTCAACTTTCCTACACCGATGTGGGTGCCTATCGGTATTTGGGTGGAGATGTGAGTTGGTCGGAGGACAGGGTAATGGCGATTCAAGACTACGCGCTGAAGAAAAAGAGCGGAAATCCAGAGCGCACGCTACTCGACGCTTATGCAAATTTAAACCTCGGCCTCTGGATCATGCACCGGAGAATCGAGGTCACGAATCCAACCGGGAACATCGAGACGACCTTAGGCAAGTACTGGTCTACCATGAGGTCAAACGGCAAAACTTTTAAAACGGTTCTTTCAAATCTGAAAGGTCGTATCCCGGAATGTTTTCATTAATTCCTGAATTCTAATTACTGCGCCAGTGATTTTCCCTGGTATCGAGGTTCGGCAACTGCGTTTAAGCCAGAACCCTCTTTCGAAACTGCCATGACCGCACAATCCGCGTCACCATGTTCGATTTTCCACCCAAGCTTTTGCAGTTTATTCTCTGTCTCAGTGGAAAGGCCTGGATTCTCAACGTACAAGACATCTGGCTTCCATTGCTCGTGGATGCGCAGGGCATTCACAGAATCGTAGAGCGACATTCCGTAAACCAGGTGATTTAGAATCGTCTGAGCGACGCATGAGATGATTCGAGTGCCTCCCGGAGCACCGACTGCAAGAATAGGTAAACCCTTTTCTAGAATAATGGTGGGAGACATCGAGCTGAGAGGCGTCTTACCGGGCTGAATAGCTTTTGCTCGAGAACCGATCGCACTAAATAGATTACTCGCTCCGGGTTTCGCCGAAAAATCGTCCATCTCATTATTCAATAAAATCCCGGTTCACCGAGAACCGGTAACGAACCGTTCTTTTTCAAAAAAATAGCGCGGGATTCTGGGAAAAACTCTAGGCTGGATTTCTTTTCGGTCAGGGCTTCGGAAAGCTCCTCCGTAACCTCCGTGCCACCCCGAGCAAGTTCGATCGAAGGTTGCAAGACCTGGCTAAATTTTAATCGTCCGAAGCGTTAATGAATTTCACTCAATCCGGCCACTAAGCCAGGAACGCCTGAAGCCTGTATGCCGACTAAAGATTTATTCCGCATAACGCTGCCATCGGGATTTAGAAACATTCTTTCGTGTGCCCGAATCGGAGCCCGCTCCCGAAAATCAATCGCGAAAGTCTCCCCTGATTTTGTAACTCGGTAGAGCATAAATCCGCCCCCGCCAATTCCCGTAGATTGAGGCCTTTCGACAGAAATAGTGAAAGATGCGGCTACCGCGGCATCGATAATATTCCCCCCCTCTGCGAAAACTTTTGCAGCGGCATCAGTAGCTGCGCGGCCTTGAGTAGAAATAGCCCAGCGACCCCCTCGCGCCTCAGTTAAGGTGCGGCTTACCGGATCCGCCGTGACTGCAAATCGGGGTTCATACGGATTCGCTCCGGGTTTGGCCGAATGAAGAGCGGAAGAACAACTGAACTGGAGGAAAGCAAATGCAAAAACTCCGATGCGGAATGTCCATTTCATTTAATCACCTTTCGACTCTTCCTGATTAAGACAGTCACCGCAATTGCGACCAGCGCTGCTCCGAGAATCATCCACTGTCCCTGAGCGATATGAGCGTGGAGCGCTTCCACATTTCCAGCCACCCACTTTACGGAAAAGAGGATCACGGGAATGACAATAAAGGCGCCCAGAGCATCCGCGAGCAGAAATTTTTTGAAGTCTAAGCGGAGAAGCCCGGAAGTAAACATGAAGACCGTGCGAATTCCTGGCATAAAACGCGCTAGAAAAACGACGCGATAACCCTGATTTGAAAATTTCCATTCGGCTTTTTCAAGCTTCGCCGGCGTAATAATCTTGGAAAGGGGCCAGCGCTCAGCCAACGTCCTACCGAAATGACGAGCGATCCAATACATCGTCACATCGCTAGATAGAATCCCGACAATACTGAGCGGGATCAGGACGCCGTAACTTGCCTGCCCCTGATAGGCAACATATCCTACGGTCAAAAGGACAAAGTCAGCCGAGATGGGCGCACCTAATCCGGCAAAATAAAGTGCGCAAAAAATCATCGGATAGAAATAAGGGTTCGCGGCACTGAGTGCATCATGTATCCAAACAGGCATGCTCAGTTCTTCTCTTTTTGGGAACGACCTTCACAGATCTTTTCCACCCGTTTGTCGATGAGCGCGCCCCATTCCTCGATTTTTGTCATTGAGAATTCGCGAACAAAAGGCGCAGGACAGTGTGTGTACGCGGGAATGATCTGCCCATCGATAGACTCTGATAAGATCGCGTGCGCGATGGGCGCAGCTTCGGCGACCGTGAACCGGTTCATCGCGTACTCGGTCCGAACGAGATCATACGCCGTGGTAAACCCAAATGCTGAAGGGGGTACGGGCCTTCCCGACACGCTCCGAATATAGATGGCAAGGATCCGATCGGATTCGGCTTGAAACGTTTCATCATACGCAATGAAATCGCCCTGCGTATCATCACCGATGAAGATAAAATCATCCTCTGGGTGAGCTTTCATTTGCTCAAGAATGATTCGTTTCTTAAAGGCCAGGAGGTTTTCATCAAAAAGAAAATTCCGAATGAAAAGCTCGCCATCCGGAAAGTTGTTTCGAGAGAGAAAATTTTCGATATTTGATCTCAGTAATATCGGTGCACCAGTGAGGTAAGCGATCGAATAGTCCCGGGGGCCTACCATCGAGCGGTAGAGTTCGGACATTCCGGCAAAAGCGGCAGAGGAAAAGAGGGCATTCCATGTTGCCACTGGTGCGGAGCTGATGTGAGCAATTTTTGTGGTGTCGTCGATGTCACTGATGATGCGGATTCCGGCGCGAGAGGTCAGCGGCATAATCGAGATTAGGACAGCCGCGCTAATCATGAATCTCGCCAGATTCCCCGGGGTTCGATTAACTCGTTTTACGCTCATGGTCCCAGCGTACCGGAATGAATTAGAAACTCAATGGACCGAACTGTTTTAAGGTTTCTTGAAATTCAACGTTTTTACTTCTGAAACTTCGCCGGTCACACTCACGGAGACTCGGTTTCTGCCCTGCTGTTTCGCACAATAGAGCGCATGGTCCGCTCTTTTTAGAACATCGTCGGCAGTTTCACCGACTTCCAGCGCGGCCACGCCGATGCTCACACTGACTATCCCCAGAGGTTGGGAATCACCATGGGAGAATTTTGCGGTCGAAATGGCAGAGCGAGCTCGCTCTGCAAACTCAGCAGCAGCTTCAGCACCCACATTCGCACAGAGGACTACGAACTCCTCCCCGCCGTAACGGGCTAAGAACTCCGATCTCCCGGCCACTTCACGAAGAAGTCGGGCAATATGTCGAAGAGCATCGTCGCCCGCAGGATGACCATTTTTATCGTTAAAGTGCTTGAAATGATCCACATCGAAAAATGCAATGGAGTAAGGTCGGTTTTTTTTGACAGCGCGTTCATGCTCGAGCGCGAGCCTTGCTCTAAAGGATCGAAAGTTCGAAAGACCCGTCATTTCGTCGGTAAGCGACTGGCGCTCCAACAGTACCGATTTGGACCGCTCTTCGGTCACGTCGCGCGCAATGATTTGGTAGACAGCACAGTAGTCAGCGAGTTCGACTTTGGCTCGTGAAAATTCTAAGATGACTCCCGATGCAGTAACGAGATCGATTGTTTTTTCATCCCGCCCATTTGCAGTAGAAGCGCTGATCCAATCTTTGATTTCGGATTCGCTTTCTAAACCAAAGCACGCGGTGAAGTTTCTCCCATGGAATGAATGATCCGTTTGAAGCAAATCTCTAAAGGCGGGATTCGTTTCCAAAATCTCATAATTCCGCAGATCAACTAAGAGAATCGCATCCCTCGAATGATCGAATAGAACAGAGTAGTTTGCTAATTCAGAAAAGCGTCCACCGACCACTCTTCCTTCGAGCTTCTCTCGGGCAAGGGAAGAATTTTCTAAGCTCAACTCCGCGCGTTTCCTCATATTTTCTTTTCGAAAGTTTTGGGCGTCGACCTTAGAACTCGTTACGAAAAAAAGCCGATCCGTTTTTGACGGATCGGCTTTCAGTTGGTCGGGACGAGAGGATTCGAACCTCCGACCCCTTGCACCCCATGCAAGTGCGCTAGCCAGGCTGCGCTACGTCCCGTCCGAGTAAAAAACTAAGGGAGAGGTCGGCTGCAGTCAAACCGATTTAAAAGCTCAACACTTTCGAGGTGAGGAATAAATAACCAAGCGTTTGAGCTATTTCCTATCTAAAAAGACCTGTTACCGTAGAGTTTGTAAACATTTTGTCAGTCAATCTCGGGAGACTGTTCATGGTTCGAGGATATGATTTAGGTGATTTTCTGCGAAAATCTCGTTTAAATGTCGGTCTTTCGCAGAAAGAAGTGGCATCCGTACTCGGCTATAAATCCTCTCAATTCGTTTCCAACTGGGAGCGAGGACTATCATCGCCCCCTATCGCCACTTTCCGACGACTCTGTGAGCTGTACCGGACCAGCGAGTCAGAGATGTTCCAAATTGTACGCGAAATTGCGGTGAAGAAACTCGAAGACGAGTTGAAACGTGATTTTTTTGGCGAAAGTGAAAGCCAAGAAGAAGGCACTCTTAAAGCAGAAGAGCCAGAAGAAGCCGTTTCTTAGAACCTAGCTTAAACCGCGAAACGAGCTGCGACAGAGATTTCTGAAGCCATCAGAGCCTCGTCGGCTTCGGCGTCAAGCGTAACAATTTCGTAATTCGCTGGATCCTTGAACACCTCTGCAAGAATGGACCGGTGAAGGTCATGTCCAGCGCGGTGGAGCTTGAAAGACCCGAGAATTTGAATGCCGGAGAGCTTGAAATCGCCGAGAGCGTCGAGGGTTTTGTGTCGCACAAATTCATCCGGATAACGAAGACCATCGGGGTTTAAAACCAGAGCGCTGTCTAGTACCACGGCATTATCCAGCGAGCCTCCGAGAACAAGCCCCATCTTTTTCAACGCCTCTACGTCTCGAAGGAAACCAAAGGTGCGCGCTGCGGAAATTTCACTGAACGGAGTCTGGCCTTCCACGTAGTGGAATTCCTGATACCCAATCGATGGATGGTCCCAATCGATCGATGCGCGGATTTCAAATTTTTTAGAAGGTTCGACCACTGCCCACTTTTCAGCGAGCTTCACTTCCACTCGGCGCTTAATGGCCAAAGCGGTTCGGGGCGCGGATTGGGAAACGGTTCCGATTTTTTTAAGGGCCTCACAAAAAGGCAAAGAGCTTCCATCTAGAATCGGCACTTCGGGCCCAGACACTTCGATCAGAAGATTGTCGATTTCAAAGCCATGAAGCGCTGCCATTAAATGCTCAATCGTCGAAATGGTGAGGGAACCTTTTCCGAGGGTCGTTGCCATTTGGGTGTTCACAACATTTCGGAAGTTGGCTTCGATCGGGAGTGAACCGGGGTGGTCTAAACGCTGAAATAAAATGCCCTGGTTTGCTGCCGCAGGCTTCAATGTGACAGAGGCTTCCGTGCCTAAGTGCAATCCAATACCCGTAAGGGTGACTGCTTTTTTAATCGTCCGTTGAAAATTCATAGATTCCCTTTGTTGCAAGCAACCTGTCTTACCAGGAACTAAGGCAAGTTTAATGCCGAAAAAAGAGCAGCAAGAAAAGAAAATCAACTTGGACGAAAACGATTTTAGTCTAACAGTTTCGGTGCTTTATACCTTCTTCCAGAAATGGACTAAAAACTCGGCCCTTAAAACAGTCAGATTTTATGAAGGTTGTGCGATTTCAAACACGCTCGGAATGCGCCAGGTGTGTGATTTGTGCAACACCTCGCCGCCGCCTTAACGCGATAGGTCACGTAATTTTTGGTGATTCAATCAGAGGCAGCTGGCGGAGATTTTCTTGATAGGTTTTGCCCAGATGCTCAAATGCAATCCGGCTAGCCATCCGACCCCTCGGAGTGCGCTGAAGGAAGCCTTCCTGAATGAGGAAAGGTTCGTAGACGTCTTCGATCGTCTCCCGCTCCTCTCCCAGCGCACTGGAAAGGGTTTCGACACCCACTGGCCCGCCGTCAAATTTTTCAATGATGGTTAAGAGCAGCTTCCGATCCATAAAATCGAGTCCACGATTGTCCACCTCGAATAATGCAAGTGCGGCTCCCGCCACCTCGCGATCGATGATGCGTTTAGCGGCACGGACTTCTGCGTAATCACGCACTCGTTTTAAGAGTCGGTTCGCAATCCGCGGAGTGCCGCGTGAACGACGGGCAATTTCGTTGGCACCATTTTCAATGACCGAAATTCCAAGAATAGTCGCTGATCTTTTTACGATCGCTTCGAGTTGCTCGGGTGGGTAGAAGTCGAGCCGAAGCTGCACTCCAAATCGGTCGCGAAGTGGGCTCGAAAGCAAACCTGTCCGAGTCGTTGCGCCGACTAGCGTAAACTTAGGAAGGTCGATGCGAATCGTTTTCGCAGCTGGGCCCTGCCCGATAATCAAATCGAGTTTATAATCTTCCATCGCACTGTAGAGGACCTCTTCGATGGTGCGTTGGAGCCGGTGGATTTCATCGATGAAAAGAATGTCTCCAGGCTGCAGGTTCGTCAAAACCGCGGCGAGGTCGCCCTTTCGCTCGATGTTCGGGCCCGTGATCGAATGGAGCTGAGTTCCCATTTCCTGAGCAATGATGTGAGCAAGAGTCGTTTTGCCGAGGCCTGGAGGACCGGCTAACAAAACATGATCGAGAGAATCATTTCTGCCCTTCGCCGCTTCCATGAAGAGCGAGAGATTTTCTTTTACTTTCGTTTGGCCGACGTACTCCGAGAGAAGGCTGGGCCGAAGCGAGTTCACGGCTTCTTCTTCGCCCACATGCGCTCCGGGCATCACAATCCGGCCTGTATCGAAAAACTCGTTATCTTCCTGGTCGTCGATTGCCATCTCAGCGAATTTCCTTCAGAGCTAGCTTTACGACGTCTTCGGTTCGTGTCGTTCCAGGCGCACCAGCGTCCTGGACCCGCTTCAATGCTTGAACCACTTCGTTATCGCGGTATCCAAGTCCGACCAATGCATCGCGCGCTTCTTTAAATGAAAGCGCAGCAAAAGCCGCCGAACCTGCGGAACGAACCGAGCTCGCTGCTCCGAGCGTCGCAGCCGCTGCCAACCATTCCGCCGGGAGCGCGCCGTTTTCTGCTTTCTTCTTCAGTGAATCCTTCAGTTCGACCACCACGCGTTCGGCCGTTTTTTTACCGATGCCTGGGATCTCAGTTAACGAGGCTTGATCGCCTTCTAGAATCGCTCGAACTAAGGTCGGAATCTCGACTTTCGATAAAATCCCAATCGCTCCTTTAGGCCCGATTCCGTTCACTGTGAGAAGGGTAAGAAAAATTTCTTTCTCCTCGCGAGAGAGAAATCCGTAGAGATCTAGAGCATCTTCTCTTACGTGGGTGTGCACCCAGAGTGCGGTCGACAGCCCTGCATGAAGAGTCGCGTAGCGCCCGTTCGCGGGAAGCGTGACCGAGTAACCCACTCCGGTTTGGGAGTTGAAGAGAACGGCTTTGCCATCCTGAATTTCGAAGATCTGGCCCTGCAAATATCCAATCACGATTTTTCTCCGTCCCGAGTAATCCGTTTTCGGCTACCCACGTTTTCGGCAGTCAGGCCGAGGCTTTCCGCGAGGCCCATCCTCTTCTTCGTCCGAGACTGAGTCAAAGTATTTACATGCGCCGTTCCGATCGCAGAATGCGAACCGTGTATTCGGGCATGGCACATCGCAAGCGCTAGTCCGTCCGACGCATCGCTCGTTTCGAAGTGTTGCTTGCCCAGCATCATTTCGAGTACTCGAGCAACTTGGTCTTTATCCGCGCGGCCATGACCGACAATGGCGGATTTTACTTCGGTCGGAGCATACTCGACCACATTCATTCCAAAAATTTTAGCAGTCAAAATCGCCGCACCGCGCGCCTGACCTAGCTTCAAAGCGGACACTGCATTTTTCGCAAAAAACACCTTCTCAATCGAAAGCGTGTGAGGATGGTAGGTCCCGATCACGTCGCGCAGGCCTTCGTAAATGAGAAGCAGGCGATCCTCGAGAGGGAGGGTGGCCTTTCCCGTAGTGGAAGCAATTTTCAAGGTGCCGTGAGTGACGTGCCGAATTTCATTTCGGGTGACATCGACGATCCCATATCCGGTGAGACGAGACCCCGGATCGACGCCTAAAATACGGTACTTCTCAATGATTCGCGGCAGGCGCGGTTTTAATTCGGCGGACATGCTCTCCTAAAATCAGTAGAGCATAGCCGAAGGCGAGATCAAAGCGCGCGGTCGTAAATCCGATGAACCTTAGTAGGCTTTCCTGACATGTGAACCAGGGCTCTGTTCATTGCGACGTTGTCTTCCAGAATCCAGCTCGCTTCACCGGCTGGATAACCTGCCGCTGGAGCTCGCTTGAGATATTCCAGGTATAGCACCGGCCCGATTCCTAAAGTCTGATACTTGCGTTTGATTCCAAGAGTCAGAATCCGGCAACGATCCATCGTTTTTTTCTTACCGGGACCTTTGAGGTTCCAAAGTAGTTTGATCAAACCGAATGGAAGGAGCTTCCCGTTCTTCACTGTTTTTTGGGCCTGGTTCACGTCCGGTAAAGCCAACGAGAAAGCAACCGGCTCTCCGCGAACTTCCGCGATGAGTAATAGACTTGGATCGAGAATCGCTTTCATATCTTTCGCCATGTGACGAAACTCTTCCGGCGTCATCGGAACGAAACCCCAGTTTTTCTCCCAGGCATCATTATAGATGTCTAAGATGATCGCGATTTCTTTATCGAATTCATTCATCCGAACGGTGCGAAACTGTACCGATCCGGCTTGTTTCATTTTTTCCGCATGGGCAAGAAGGCGGTCGGAGAACTTCGCCACGCGTGAATCGATGATGTAGCTGAGAAGATCTTTCGCCTTGGTCAGTCCGAACTTTTCAAAAAGCGTCGCGTAGTAGGGCGGATTATAGGTCGTCATCACGCTGGCGGGATCATCGAAGCCTTCGACTAAGAGGCCGCACTCGTGGTTCGTCGATGGACTCACCGGACCACGTAGAGTTTTCATCCCGCGTCCCTTTCCCCATTGAGCGATTTCGCCGATGAGCGCGTCCGCGACTTCTTGGTCGTTAATGGATTCGAAAAATCCGAAAAAAACCGTCTGCTCTTCGTGATATTTATTATGGGCGTCGTCGATGACCCCGACCGCTCTCCCCACTACTTTACCCGCGCGAGTGGCTAAGATCGGCATCATGTACGCGTGCTTGAAAAACGGGTTTTTATCGACGTCTAATGAATCACGGACCGCGATTCGAAGTGGCGGCACCCAGTAAGGGTCACCGGCATAGATCGACCACGGAAGCTCGATAAACGCATTCCAATCGGCCTTCGTCTCGACCCTGCTTATTTTAATCATTTAAACTTTCTGAATGAAGTTAAGCGAGCTTCATGGAAGCTGCCGAAGCAACTGCTTGAGCGCCCCGTTTTCCAAAGTGTTTCACCGAAACTTCGTCCAAGCTGGCTTGGCGCTCAGGGTTTCCGAGAATTCCGAACGCTTTTCCAAGCTTCTCGAGCACGGTTAAAACATAATCCAAATCACTGTCCGTGTGGGCCGCCATATAGCTTGTGCGAATGAGAGCGCATCCTTCGGGAACTGCTGGACGAACCACTGGGGTGGCAAACACTCCATTTTCGTAGAGCTTTTGGGTGAATGCGAGAGCCATCATGTCGTCACCGATCAGCAAAGGCAGAATCGGAGTTTGGGAACCGAGGGTGTAGTAACCCATTCGAGTCAACTCGGTCGACATCTTCGTCACATTACGGCGTAAAGCTTCGAGGTGTTCAGGTTCTTCCTGAACCACTCGCAGACATTCCAGAACCGTCGCGGCCGCGGCCGGTGGCATCGCTGCCGTAAACATGAAGTGGCGAGCATTGTGCTTAATGTAATGAATCACATCTTTATCAGCAGCGACGTATCCACCGATCGATGCGAATGATTTCGAAAACGTTCCCATGACGATGTCTGCGGAATTCGGCAGGTCGAAATGCGACTCAGTTCCCTGTCCTTGAGCGCCTAAAACCCCTAAAGAGTGGGCGTCATCGACGTAGAGGCGGCAGTTGTATTTTTTAGCGAGCAACGCGAATGCGGGCAGGTTTAAGATGTCGCCTGACATCGAGAAGACGCCGTCAGCAACGATGAGTGCACCGGCGAAACGTTCGCGGTTTTCTTTGAGCTTCTTCTCTAGATCGACTGGATCGTTGTGACGGAAAACAATGGTTTCCCCTGCTGCAGAACGCGTTCCTTCGATGATTGAGGCGTGGTTTTCCTGATCAGAGAAAATGACATCTTTTTTACCAACAAGAACCGAAAGAGCGCCCTGGTTTGACTGAAATCCAGTCGCGAAAACCAGCGCCGCTTCTTTTCCAAGATAACGAGCGAGTTTCTCTTCAAGCTCTTCATGCAACACAGAGTTTCCATTTAAAAACCGAGAACCGGTGAAGCCCGTGCCGAAACGGTCAATAGCGCTTTTAGCAGCTTCGATGACTTTCGGGTGGTGGGTTAATCCGAGATAATTATTAGAACCGATCATCACTCGCTTTTTACCGTGAGTGACGACGTTTCCGCCGGTCGTTTCTTCAATTGGGCGAAAGAAACAGTACAAGCCAGCTGCCTGGACTTTCTTAGCCGTGTCGTAAGCTGCGCACTTCGAAAAAAGATCGTTTTCTGGGGTCAAATTGGAAAATTCGGAGATCGACATAATTTCATTCCTAGAGGTGTTGCAGACCATCAGAATTACTCCGGTTGCAGCGGGTGGTCAAAGAAAAATCCTTCTCATCCGCCCAATTCCCTCGGTTAATGCGACTTCCTTACGCGGCTCTTTCTCCTCAAGTTCCTGTAAATTTTTCCGATAAGGAAATGGGTGGGTACGACTGTTCGCGCCTACAACTTCCCTAACTCGTTGAAACTTAAGGGTAGACTATGTTTCCTCGTATTTCCGCTGCTTTGAACCGAGCGCTAGAGCCGGTCACTCCCCTGGAGCGTCCGGGGGGCGCGTTGAAGTCGACACTCGGCTCTGATGCCGATGGCGGGGGCCATGGCGCGCCGGGCTATGAACAGACCAATTCTGACACTCAGGATGGAGTTAAGGAATCAGCGAAATCGGAGCTAAAAGAGAATGAAGGAAAAGAGGAACCGGTTTTCCAAGTTGTTCCTTTTCGACCGGGATTAACTCAGGTGATCCTCGACTTAAAATCTGTGAAGCCTCCAGAGGCTTCCTCAAACATGGTGATTCGAAATTATATCAGCGGGGCGAAGGATCAAAAATCCGATCCTCAACTTCCCAAGGGCGCAAGGCTGGATAAAAAAGCGAGCTGATCGCAGCCTAGCCGAACCCGCCACTCAGGCGCTCGCCCCCGAGCAAGTGCAGGTGTAAATGGAAAACGGTCTGCCCCCCGTTTTCTCCCGTGTTGATTACCGAACGGAAACCTTCCGCATCCAAACCCGTTTCAGTGACTACTCGAGAAGCCGCCTCGAAAAGGTCTGCGAGGGTTTCCCGCCCTTCCTTCTCCACATTGAAGGCTTCGGTTAAACTCGCGATGTGATGCTTCGGAATGATCAGAAAATGGTGCTTTGCCTGCGGATGAACATCTCGGATCGCAATGACTCGTTCATTTTCGAAAAGCCGCGGAGACGGGATCTCTCCGGCGATGATTTTGCAAAAAACGCAATTTGCGCTTCCGACTGCTCCAGACATTACGACTCATCTTTCACGCGGTCGATTTTCGCCCCCAGTGAACGCAGCTTCTCTTCCATTCGTTCATAACCGCGGTCGAGATGATAAATCCGACTCACGGTGGTCTCGCCCTCAGCACAGAGTCCGCCCATCACGAGGCTCGCACTCGCGCGCAAGTCTGTCGCCATTACCGGAGCCGCAATGAGCTTCTCTTTTCCTCGCACTAATACAGAGTTCCCACGAATGGTGAGGTCCGCTCCGAGTCTCGTCAGCTCAGGCACGTGCATAAATCGATTTTCAAAAATGGTCTCCGTGATGAGGGAGGGTCCATCTGCCAAGCACATCGCCGCCATGAACTGGGCCTGCATATCGGTCGGAAAACCCGGAAAAGGCTGGGTTTGAAAATCAGTTCCTCTCGCACGTCCGGTCGACTCGAGAGTAATGGCGTCCGCATCTCGGTGGATCTTTGCGCCAGAAGATTCGAACTTCGCCAGAACCGCTTCGAGATGGTGCGGAGCTAATCCTTCGACGCGAATTTTTCCCCGCGTGGCCAACGCAACCGCCAGAAAAGTTCCCGCTTCGATCCGGTCCCCAACGATGCGGTGATTTGCGCCGCTTAAAGAATTTACGCCTTGAATGCGGATATGCTCCGTTCCTTCGCCTTCGATCTTCGCACCCATTGAGCGGAGTGAAATTGCCAAATCGACGATCTCCGGTTCCTTCGCACAATTCTCAAGCAAAGTTTCTCCGTCCGCTAAGGTCGCCGCCATCATCGCATTTTCAGTTGCGCCGACCGATGGAAATTCGAACGCCACTCGATTTCCGCGGAGTCGTTTCGCTTCGGCAATCACATAGCCACCCTCAAGCGTAATTTTAGCTCCGAGTTTTTCAAGCGCCGAGAGGTGAAAGTCGATCGGCCGCGCTCCGATTGCACATCCGCCGGGCAAACTCACTTTCGCTCTTCCCTCGCGAGCGAGCAGCGGACCCAGAACAAGGACCGAGGCGCGCATCTTACGAACCAAATCATAGGGGGCGTCCACGGTTGCGATTTTGGTCGCGTCCAGAGTCATCACGCCATTTTCGAAAGTACTGGCAAGGCCGAGATGGTTCAAAACAAGCTCGGTGGTTTTAATGTCCTGGAGCGCGGGAACGCGCTCAAAACGGCTTTTGCCACCGCCCAAAATTGCCGAAATGAGGATCGGCAATGCCGCGTTCTTCGCGCCGCTTACTTGCACGGTACCGTTCAGCTGCACTCCACCTTGAATCTTCAGTTTATCCATAACGCTTCTTCGACTCCTTAGTTCAGAACTAAAATACCGCGCCATTCCGCGCGAAGGACGCGAGGGCGTCCGGTTAAATCATTCATCACTTCGACATTCCAGTCCGATCCAAATAGGCCGGCAATCTGGCTCATCCGCTCATGAGGACATTCGAAGAAAATAAAACCCTGTGGCCGGATAAAAGCCTCCGCGCCTTCGA
Organism: Oligoflexia bacterium; assembly: GCA_014376785.1. Classification (GTDB taxonomy): domain Bacteria; phylum Bdellovibrionota; class UBA1018; order UBA1018; family UBA1018; genus JACMQW01. The sequence continues at coordinate 34,812 of JACMQW010000075.1, read as the reverse complement.
CGATTCGTCGATAGAAATAAAGCGGATCTTCCGCCGGCGCAAAAAGCGCAGACTTCGGCTCGTGCTGCGACACCCCAGAATCCACTTCTTCACTCGATGCCAGGTAGGGAGGATTACTAATGATGAAGTCCGCACGTGGACCGCGGTCGTAAGACTTTCTCTCGAGCGGCTCAAATATTTCATCCGGGGTATTTGCGCGTTCCACGATTAAACGGTCAGAAAATTCGCTACCAAGAATCTTTAATGCGTTTCTTTCGGCAATGATCGCAGCGCCTTCCGAAACTTCGGTCGCCACCATTCGAAGCGACGGAAAGAGCTTTAAAAGCTCAATCGAAACACAGCCTGACCCCACGCCGATTTCAATGCCCAGCTTTGGTTGTTCGAACTGTCGTTTAAACGTTTGGGTTGCTTCGAAAACGAGGATTTCGGTTTCTGGTCGAGGAATGAGCACATTCGCATCGACTTCATACTCGTGGTTCAAGAAGTACTGGTAGCCGATTAAATACTGTAACGGTTCTCCATGAGCGCGGCGGTTCGCCATGACGACGAGCTTTTCTCCAGCCGACGGAGGGTAAACGTCCATCACTCGAACATACAGATCGTTTCGTCCGAAAGACCGCCCACGTCCACTGGCTTGACGGAAGGCCGCGATAACAATCTGCTCAGACTCTGTTTCGACCAACCCCTGCTCGACGAGAAATGGAGAAGTGCCAAGAATGGCCGAAGCCATTTTTAGTGCGTCTTCAAAACTGTTCGGGAGAGGGTGAGCATGCTTCATCCTCTCGCCGCGAATCCCTGTTCTCTCAGTGCTTCCATTTGGTAATGTCTTTGAAGCGCGCTCAGAACTTCATCGATTTTTCCTTCCATCACTTCGGGAAGTTGATGGACCGTCAAACCGATTCGATGATCGGTCAGACGACCCTGAGGAAAGTTATAAGTACGAATCCGTTCCGAACGGTCTCCCGTTCCGACCATATTCTTTCGGGCATCGGAGTGTTCTTTCGCGGATGCGGCCTGGGCTTGATCGAGCATCCGGGACTTTAAAATTTTCATCGCTTTCGCTTTGTTCTTCAACTGGGAGCGTTCGTCTTGGCAAACCACCACTAGGCCGGTTGGGATGTGGGTAATCCTCACCGCGGAGTCAGTCGTATTCACGCCCTGCCCCCCCGCTCCGCCGGAGCGATAAACATCGATTCGAAGTTCGGTCGGATTGATCGTCACTTCGACATCTTCTGCTTCGGGTAAGATTGCTACGGTCACGGTCGAGGTGTGGACGCGCCCCTGAGTTTCGGTCGCTGGCACCCGCTGCACTCGGTGAACGCCCGCTTCGTATTTCAGACGTGAAAAAACATTATTCCCAGTAACCAAAGCGATGATTTCTTTAAATCCGCCGATGCCGCTCGGACTGGCAGACATCATTTCAAGTTGCCACCCTTGCTTCGCGGCGAAACGCTCGTACATGCGGAATACTTCGGCGGCAAATAATCCCGCTTCATCCCCGCCGGCCCCCGCACGCACTTCAAGGAGAATGTTCTTTTCGTCGTTCGGATCCTTCGGAAGCAAAAGGAACTGGAGCGATTCCGTAACCGATGCTAACTCAGGATCCAGGCGCTTTACTTCTTCTTTCGCCATCGACGAAATTTCGTCATCCGAATCGAAGATCAGTTCTTTATTTTCAGTGAGTTCGTCTTTGATTTTTTTATAGCGACGGTACTCCGCGACGATTTCTCCGAGACTTCCATGTTCGCGGGATAGACGTCGAAATTCCTCGGGATGATCCGCCAAATCAGGATCGCCTAAACGGGATTCCACTTCGAAATAGCGGGCTTCGACCGCTTCGAGTTTATCAAACAACGGATCTCTCCTCTAAAGTTCTGGGAATTCGCCGACTACGGCACCGAGGTAAAAAAGTTCATCCAAATCAGTCACTTCAAAACCACTTTCTTTGGTCTCGACTTTTTTCTCCAGCCGCAAGCACTGGCGAAGAGATGCTAACGCCACTTCCAGTTGGGCGTCATCGGGTTCTAAAGTAGTTAATTTCTGCAGAAGCATTCCGGGTAAAATCGCCAAACGAAAGAGGGCATTATCCATCCGGCAGGCGCACAGTTTAATGAACTCGTAAGCAATGCCCGCCACCGGAAACATTAAAAGCATTTTCGCGGCAATCATACCGAGGTGATTCTTCCATGCAGTATCACTGAAATTCGTTAATCCGAGAACCGGCAATAAAATGCTAAATACGGCGATAGAGATCAGAACGAGAAAAAGCAGAAAACTCGTTCCGCAACGTGGGTGCAACGTCGAATGCTTTCGGGCGTTTTCAACCGTTAGCTCATCGCCTGCTTCAAATGCGTAAATCGATTTATGCTCGGCTCCATGATATTGGAACACGCGTCTGATTTCCGCCATGCGCGAAATTGCGTAAATGTATCCCATCAGGATGATCATCTTAAAAGTTCCATCTATTAGGTGGAAAAGCGGACTTTTTGCCGAGATACCCAGATAACGATCTGAAGTGAGCAAAGCGGTTAGTGCGTGAGGCAACGCCACAAAGAGAAGCATTCCCATCGCAAAAGCGAAAATCATCGATCCCACAATCTGGGTGCGCGAAATTTTTTCAACCGGTTCCGTGGACGCAACGGATTCAGTACCGATTTCCGCTGAAAACGAAAGCGCACCCATTCCCTGCACCATTGATTCGACTAAAGTTGCTACTCCGCGAATAAATGGCTTCGCAAGCAACGGATACTTCCGAAGGACCGTGGAGTAAGGGTCGTGTTTAATGACAATTTTTCCGGAGTCCGGTCGGCGGACAGCAACGGTGATGAAGTTAGGTGAGCGCATCATCACGCCTTCGAGCACGGCTTGGCCACCGATGCTAGTAAACTGTTTCGAGACGACTTTTACACTACTGGCATTCGCTGCCGATGCGATCACTCCCATAAATATTTTAAACGGCTTAGCCGCTCATTCCTTTCACGAACTCTTCATTCGTTTTAGTCCCGTGCATTTTATCGAGCAGAAATTCCATCGCGTCGAGGGTATTCATCGGATGCAGGACTTTTCTCAGGATCCAGAGTCGACTCAAGAAATCTTTCGGAACCAAAAGCTCTTCTTTGCGCGTGGCGGATTTATTAATGTCGAGGCACGGAAAAATTCGCTTTTCCATCAACCTTCGGTCGAGGTGGATTTCTGAGTTGCCCGTTCCTTTAAATTCTTCGAAGATCACTTCGTCCATTCGAGATCCGGTGTCTACCAAAGAGGTTGCAATAATAGTGAGGGATCCACCTTCTTCAACATTTCGGGCTGCGCCGAAAAATCTCTTCGGTTTATGGAGCGCATTGGAGTCCACTCCGCCGGACAGAATTTTTCCCGAGGGTGGCACGACCGAGTTGTATGCGCGGGCCAGCCGGGTAATGGAATCGAGCAAAATCACCACATCGTACTTATTTTCGACTAAGCGTTTTGCCTTTTCGATCACCATCTCAGCGACCTGGACGTGGCGTGAAGCCTGTTCATCGAAAGTCGACGATACGACTTCGCCCTTAACGGACCTCTGCATGTCCGTCACTTCTTCCGGACGCTCATCGATCAGCAGCACAATCAATTTGATCTCGGGATGATTGGTGGTGATGGCATTCGCAATGTCTTGCATCAGAACGGTCTTACCGGCACGCGGAGGAGCAACGATTAAACAACGCTGTCCCTTACCGAGAGGGACCATCATATCAATAATGCGAGTTCCGTAATTCGTCGGCTGGTACTCAAGCTTGATGCGCTCATTCGGATAAAGCGGCGTTAAATTATCGAAAAGCACCTTTTCGGCGTTAATTTCTGGAGCCTGAAAGTTCACTTGCTCGACTTTTAGGAGCGCAAAATAACGCTCTCCTTCTTTCGGGGCTCGAACCGAACCACTCACCGTATCTCCCGTGCGAAGACCGAAGCGGCGTATTTGTGACGGTGAAACATAGACGTCGTCTGGACCGGGGAGATAGTTGTAATCAGGTGCTCGCAAAAATCCGAATCCATCCGGTAGGCACTCCAGCACACCGTCCGCAAAGATGTGTTCATCCTTTTCGGCTTTTTTCTGAAGAACCGAAAAAATCAAGTCTTGCTTGCGAAGCCCCGCCGCATTCTCAATGCCGAGTTCCTTCGCGATTTCAACGAGGTCGTTGATCTTCTTTTCTTTCAGTTCTCGAAGATGCATGCCGCTTCTCTTCCTTTAATCGGGGATGGTGGGGTGGTGGGGAGCAAGGTCCTTTGTGAGAAAGGATTCGTCCCAGAGGGACGCAGTCGGAGGGGGGTGGATTTTCCTAAGCCTACCCCTTTTAATAGCATTTTCAATCAGTGTTCGACTCAGGACCAACAAACTTGACCCACCCGGCCGTTAAGTCGTCCTTTCGAACAAAATCTTTTCTCTCAGATGGCATTAACGCTACCATTTCACTATGCGCTCGCAACCATCGGAAAATGGATCTTTCAAGGTCACTGTCGCGGTAAGTGTCCTCTTGCTCATCGCTCTTGTTTTTTCGGGCCTGGGCTTTTTTTTTCGTACGGCGCTTCAAGCCTACCAACCCGCTAATACGACACGAGTCATTATTGAAATTCCGAAGGGCAAATCGCCTCCCGCGATCGCGAGGCAGCTAGAGGCGATGCAAGTGATTCGTAATCACACTATTTTCCTCTACTACGGAAAGCTCAAAGGAAGTTGGGCCAGGGCGAAGGCTGGCGAATATGAGCTCTCACCCTCGATGTCCCCTTCCCAGATCCTGGCGATTCTTGAAAGCGGATTGAGTGTCTCTCACCCCTTCCTCATTCGCGAAGGCGAGAATAGCTATGAAGTAGCCGCCGACATCGAAGCGAAAGGTTTCGGTCCGAAAGAAAAATTTCTGAAACTCTCAAGAGATGCCTCGTTCATTTCGAGCCTGGGACTTCTCCCTCCGCCTAAATCTCTCGAAGGTTACCTCTTCCCAGATACTTACATGCTGCAAAGAAAAATGTCCCAAGAGGATATCCTCCGCGCAATGGTAAAACGTTTTCAAGCAGCATGGGGAGCCAACGAAGAACAGAGAGCGAGAGAACTGGGTCTCACTCGTGATCAGGTCATCACGCTAGCCTCAATCGTAGAGAAAGAAACGGGCGCGCCAGAAGAGCGACCCATTATCTCTGGCGTTTTTCACAATCGGTTGAGAAAAAAAATGCGCCTTCAGAGCGATCCAACTTCGATCTACGGAATTTGGAGCCGTTATCGCGGTAAAATTCACCGTTCAGATCTGATGGAAATGAATCCGTACAACACGTACATGATTCCAGGGCTTCCCGTCGGACCCATTTCGAACCCAGGGAACACGGCGATGCAAGCCACACTGAATCCGGCCGAACACCATTACCTGTATTTCGTTTCCCAAAACAACGGGACCCATATTTTTACGGCAACCTATGAAGAACACTCGCGTGCCGTAACGAAATTTCAACTAGACCCGAAAGCCAGAGAAGGGAAGAGCTGGAGGGACCTTAAGTCCAGATCGGTTCTGCCTTCTCCGCTTCCGAATCTCGCTTCTCCTTTGAAAAAGTCGCCCACCCGATCACGGTGACATGCACCCAGAGGAAAAGGGAGAGCGCCTCGCACCATGCAGCGGGAACCGCGCCCAGGATCGAGTTGCTAGAAAAGGATAATACGCAACCGAGGATTATCAACGGAAGCCACTTCCCACGAGCTGCTAGAACCGCAACGAGCGGCATTCCGAAAATGAAATAAGACTTCCATATTAAGTGCGCCGGCAAAAAACAAAGCGCCATGCCGTATGCGACATTCTTTATTTTATTTTGCGCGTTCGAAGCCCGCCAACTCTCCAGCAGGAAAAGCCCGCCCATTCCTAATGTGGCCACACCCCAAATCAATTTAATTTCGGTAGTTCCCAAAAATTGGAAAGGCGAGCGGAGCGGCGTCGCCCCGAGTCCCAGTGATTGGAACGGCTCTCCAGAAAAAGCTCGGTAAAGGAATGCGAGAAAAGATTGGTTATGGGTGTCTGTCGGAAAGCCCTTCCGCGCCAAAGCGTCCATCCACTCGCCGCACAAAAATCCGCCAAAACCGGGGGCGAAAATAAACGGTAGTAAAAGGAGGGTGAGTCCTCCGAGAACCGCGCAAGCGACAGCCGTAAAATCCCGCAACCAGGGACGACGATCAGATGAGTTCGAAAAGAAACTTCGAGCCAATCGAACTGCTGGAAATGCGAGTAGGGCGAACGGGTATAATTTTGTCACGATTCCGACTCCCAAAAGAAACCAACTGATTCCTAAGGTTCGCAGCCGACTGCATGAATCCACCCACACCAAGAGCGCAAAGAGCGCAGCACTGAAAATCAGTAAATTTGTCTGCCCGTAGCGAAGGTCGATCCAGATCGCGCGCATCGAAAAAAGTGTCGCAAAAAGAACGGGCACCGCTCCGACTTTTTTCGCAAAGTATTTCATGACTAGGAAAAAACTAAGCGCAGTGAACCCGAGCCATATCGCGTGAAAAATTGGCGTGGGCAAGATCGTGAAGGGAGCGAAGATGATGGCAAATCCTGGGGCATAGAGAAAACGATCGGGACCTTCATGATAAAGTGCGTCCCACTTTTCCTCACGCGCGAATCTCGCGGCTGCTTCGAAGACTCGAAAATCTTGGCCGCCGTGGTAATAACCCTTCCAAAGTCCTAAGAGAAATAACCCAGCAACGACAATGAAGAGTAGCCTCGTCAGGCCAGAGCGCACGCTTCAGCCTGGATTCGCGGGTAGGGATCTAGGAATGGAAAACAAGGACTTCGAAAACTGCGCTCGAGATCGAGCAGCCAAAGTTTAAAGCGAAGTTCAAGGTCGCTTGGGTGGTCCTTCCCCATGAATCCGCCGATCGATTTATCGGAAACCACTCGGTGACAGGGAATTAAAACAGGGAACGGATTCTTCCGCAGGGCTTGGCCAACCGCGCGCGCGGCAAGCGGCTTACCCATTTTTTTTGCAACCCACGCATATGTTCGGGTTTCGCCATGGGGAATCGTCAGCGCAGCATCGTAAACTTTGCGCGCAAAATCACTAAGCTCGCCCGAATCGAGGAGTGACCAATGCAAAGGAAGGAGAGGTTCGCCGTCGCGGAAGTAACCGCGAAGATCGCGAAGGATCGCAGCGACACCGTACGGAGGTTGAAACTCATCTTCGACGGGTGGCGGCAACGATTCTTCATTCCATGCGACTCGCGTTAAGCAGCCCGTTTCGTTCCAGTAAAGGTCGAAATGGAAATGATAGGTTTCACCACGGGCACCGTGCAAAGCGTTGTGGGAAATCGTGTTTTCGATTCGAAAGCGATTCGTCATAATGTGAGCGGGTCCGTGCCCGGGGAAAATCTGAGCGATAACGCTGAGGTTTTCAACTTTCCTTTTTCTAAAAGAAGGACGCCATTCATCCACGGATGCGCAGAGTCTCATTTTCTTCGAAGAATCAGTGTGACTTTCTCACGCGAGGCGCTGGCTCACCATGACGACGGGTAGCGCTAGCTCAGTGCGAAATTCTCCTTTGTTTTCGCTTGCTTATCCATTCCACGATCTGTAAGTTCCGCGCACCTTAAGATGGCATCCTATGTAGTCCTAGCCCGCAAATGGCGACCATCCCAGTTTTCCGACATCGGCGGACAGGGGCCGGTCGTAAGAACTCTCATGAACGCGATTCAATCGGATCGCATTCATCACGCATACCTTCTCACTGGTTCGCGCGGCATTGGCAAAACGTCGATCGCTAGGATCTTTGCGAAAACCATTCGCTGCCCGAACGTGAAATGGGACGGCACCTGGCTGAGAGCTTGTGATGAATGCTCGAGTTGCCGAGAGATCGCAGCGGGCAATTCGGTAGATGTGATCGAAATCGATGGCGCCTCTAATAATGGAGTAGATGCCGTTCGAGAAATCCGCGAGAACGCGAAATTTCTTCCGTCCTCTGGGACTCGTAAAATTTACATCATCGATGAAGTGCACATGCTCACGACCGCAGCATTTAATGCGCTCTTGAAGACTCTAGAAGAACCTCCAGCGCATGTGCTGTTTATTTTGGCGACCACCGAGCCACAGAAAATTCCCGGCACCATCCTTTCTCGCTGCCAGCGGTTTGACTTGAAGCGCTTCACGGTTGCCCAAGTTCAGACGCGGCTTGAAGAAGTTGCGCTCGCGGAAGGTATTCAAATCGAAGCCGGAGCCGTTGCTTTGCTTTCACGCGCTGCGGACGGATCGATGCGCGATGCGCTCTCTCTTTTTGATCAAGTGATTGCGTTCGCCGGAATGAAGATTTCTGCCGGTGCCGTCCGTGAAAGCATCGGCCTGATTGAGAGCCAATCGCTCCTCGGCATTCTTCGTGGGATTTTCTCGCGAGATGCCAAATCGGCCATCGCGATCGTGAACGATGTTTACCGGGCCGGTCACGACTTAAAGCTTCTTTCAAAAAATCTTCTCGAATACTTGCACGCGGCTATCCTTCTGAAAGTCGGAATTGATTCAGCTGCTGCGGAACTTCCTGCCGAGGAAGCATTGGAACTTCGGGAAATCGCAAAACTTCGCGAAATCGAAGAAATCGAGCTCTTCTTTCAGGCTTTTCAAAACGGAACGGAATGGATTTCGCGTTCACCACAGCCAAAGCTTGTGCTGGAAGTTCTCGTCGTAAAATGTGCGACCGCGGATGCTCTGGTCATGCTTCCACCTCGTGGCGGGAATCCGAAGTCAGGTTCTCAGCAGGGCGCGGAACAAACGAACGCTTCGGTTCAGAAACCGTTAACTCGCTCCGTGAGTGAGACTCCTGCTCATACGGCATCGACCTCACCCGTTGGCAACCCGCCAAAACCCAGCATTGTTCCGATGGTGAAAGATCTCAGCACGGGTATGACTCCTCCAGCAACCGTACCAAAGCCTACCGAATCTGCGCAAACGGGTCTTCCAAAAGCTTCTCTTTTGTTTACCGGCTCTTCTCCAATGGCGATGAAAAAACCGAATTCGCTCGGGCACTCTTCTGACGAAACTCGCGCCGTGCACGCAGTGCCTGCAGGCCCGAAAACTTTTGAAGGTTTCATCTCGCACGTTCGTAAATACCGTCCCGCAATGGCAAGTGCGCTTGAAAACGGAATTTGCGATCCTTTCCCTTCCGAACCTGAAATCGACTTCGTGGTGACCTTTTCGCCCCAAAACGCCAGCGTCTATCACGGACTACTCACGAGCTCGGCCGCCGTTTCTGAGCTGCAAAAGTTCACGCTCGAATACTTAGGAATGATTAAGCGGGTCGTCGTTGAAGTGAAAGACACCGGAATGCTCAGCGTTGCAGAGCGCCGCGAAAATGATTTGAGCCAACGCGAACAGAACGCGAAAAACGCAGTGACCTCGCACCCTCTCATTGCGGAAGCGAGGGCGCTTTTCGGAGGCGAACTCGGACCCATCGAACTCATTCAGCCGCAGGATGAAAACGAAACTTCTCGCAAAGGGTCTCACGCATGATTCCTGGAAATTTTTCCGGACTTCAAAAACAAGATCCTGTTTCGAAGCTTATTTTCGAACTCTCTAAACTCCCGGGAATCGGTGAAAAAACGGCGACGCGTCTCGCTTACTTTATTTTAAAACAAGACGAAGCTTATGCTCAGGCGCTTTCATCCGCACTGCTGTCTGCTAAACGTGAAGTCGGTCTTTGCTCGGTATGCTTCACTTTCACCGATAGCGATCCTTGCAGAATTTGCGCAGACGAATCCCGAGATCGAAGTGTCATTTGCGTCGTAGAACGTCCAAGCGACATGAACTCCATTGAAATGTCAGGAACCTACCGCGGCGCTTACCATGTTCTGCATGGTGCCCTTTCACCGCTTGACGGGATTGGTCCCGATGAATTGAAAGTGCGCGAACTCATCGAACGCGCTCGTACCGGCAACGGTGCTTTGCTTGAAGTGATTCTCGCAATGAATCCAAGCGTGGAGGGCGATGCGACTTCCCTTTACTTAACCAGGCTGCTGAGACCCCTCGGCATGCGCGTTACTCAGCTTGCACATGGAATTCCGATGGGCGGCCAACTCGAATACACAGACCGCCAAACGATCGGCAAAGCGATCGAGAACCGAATGGAGATGCGCTAGACCGTGAGCTTCATCAATTACTCTACAAAAGAAGTGAACTGCAAGATCGTCTACGTCGGGACAGGGCTCTCGGGGAAGACGACTAACGTTCAATACATCTATGAGCAAACGGCCGCAGATTTGCGCGGAAAGTTTTTCGCGGGAAATAGCGAAAACGAAAGAACGCTCTTTTTTGACTTTCTTCCCCTCGGCGTCGGCGATGTCCGCGGATATAAGACACGGTTTCACCTCTATACGATTCCGGGCCAGACGTTTTACGAAGTCTCCCAACAGTTTATTCTGAAGGGCGTGGACGGAGTTGTTTTTGTTGTCGACAGTCAAGCCGAACGGATGGAATCGAATCTCGAAAGCTTCGAGATCCTTTCTCGAAATTTAGAACGCCAGGGCTACGACTCGAATAAGCTTCCTTTGATTTTTCAATACAATAAACGAGATCTCCCGAGCGCTCTGCCGGTGAAAGAACTCGAGCAAATGTTCAATCCGAGTCGCAAGCCGTCTTTTGAAGCGGTCGCGAGTCGGGGTGATGGGGTCATGGAAACGCTACAGGCGGTCACCCAGTGGGTGATTCGCGAACTTAAGGGGGGAGAGAAGCCATGAGAAAAGAAACTTTAAACCGTTTCAAGAAGATGTTCGTCGAAGAGAAAAGGAAGTTACTCTTTAGCGATAAAATTCTGCGTGAGGAATTTAGCGTGAATGCAGACGATCGATTTGATGAAATCGATCAGGCGTCGACGGATATGGAACAGTCGATGCGCATGCGCCTGTGTAATCGGGAGACGCTTTATTTGAAAAAAGTGGACCAAGCCCTTGCTCGTATCGAAGAAGGCACCTTCGGCCTTTGCGATTCTTGCGAAGAGGAAATCGGGCTGAAGCGCTTAGAGGCGCGTCCGACCGCCACGCTTTGTGTTTCCTGTAAGGAAGAGCAAGAGCGGAAAGAAATCCACACGGCGGCTGGCCTCATTCACAAATCGCTCGGAGATACTTTCGCCAAGCGGGCTTGAAGTCGCGTCGAAAATTAAAAACGAAAGAAGGAGTGGGACCGATTCGGCCCACTTCTTCTTTCGTTTTTAAAGGTGGTTATTTTCGGGCATCGTGACGGCGTTTTCGCTGATCCTTACGAAGTTCTTTTCGGTCTTCAGCTCTCTCTTTCCGATCTTCACGAAGTTCTTTTCTCTCTTTTTCTACCTTCGAATCGTCCTGAGCGAGTTTTTTGCCATCCTCCCCTCGACTCTTCACATCCGCCGCACGAACGGCTCGTTCGTCCTTCAACTTTGCCCGATCATCCGCGACTTCGGCTGACTTGCCTCCAAACTCCTTGGTGTCCTGTTGGAGGCGAGTCTTTTCTTGTCGGATTTCCTGGTTATCAGAATGAACTTCTTTGTTGTCTGCGTGGACAGCTTGGCGATCTTTGTTCGCCTGAATTTGTTGCTCTGTCAGTTCGCGCTTATCTTTGCGCACATCCCGTCGGTCTTGACGGATATCTTTACGGTCTTGTCCGATTTCTGTGCTGTCTTGTTTTACTTGGGCCTCATCGGCGTGCACGGGCGAAGCAAGCGTGAGTAAAAAAGCGGATGCAGAACTCAAAAGAGCGAAACGGACGGAATTCGAGACGATTGACAGTTTCATAACCTTCTCCGATTTTGTTTTTTAACCATGACCTAAAATTAGTCTAGCCGCGTCATCCGGCTATGACAAGCCCTTCTGGAAAGTTTATTTTTTAAGCTCCCGTAATCGTTAGACATTATGTTGCAAGTTGCGAATGGGTGAGGTTAACTTTTGTTAAAATGCGACAGCCTTTCAAAAAGCTGAATCTTATCGCGCGTGAGTCTTTATCGACACTTGTGAAAATGCCTTCCGGGCTGGAGAGAATGAATGGGTCTTTTACGAATCGTTTTTTTGATGCTGGCCACGCTTGCGACTGCTCATGCTGCGCACGCAAAGTTCTCCGAAGGACAAATCGCTTTAAAAGGCAGCCTCGGCTCTGAACAGAGTTCGAGTTTGGGGGCCCGAGAAAAATTAAAATGGGCTGACACTGAATTACGTGCAAATGAAACTCGGCAAACCTCACCCCTTAGTTTGAGTAATCCGGGCAGTGGTGATCAAACGACCAACACTTGGGGACTCGGAATGGAGCAAGGGGTTTCGACCGAAACCTCTCTCTCGCTAGAACTCGATCGACTGACCGACGAAGTTGAAAAATTAGGGGTCACCGGGGTTAAGATTTCCTTCTCTAACAGCCCGTGGGAATTTTCATTTCGTCAGGCCCGAAGCAAAATTGATGAGCCCTACACCCTTGCCGGCAAAACATTTCAGAATGCCCTTCTGAACCAATCTACTTTCGAAATGAGTTACGACCTAGATCTCGGCGAGTCAGACTTTTTGACTCCTTCACTTTCCGTTTCCGCATTTAATCCCGACCTGTCCCGTTTTTCCTCGGCATTAGACACTAAGAGGATAAAAAAGACTAATTCCGGTATCAGCGCCAATTTTCAAAATATCATTCAAAATTACGAAAAATGGTCCACAGGAATCTTTTATGGACATGGATTCGATGATCACTGGAGTGCGAGCATCAGCGCTCGAATCAGCAAGATTCCTGTGGTTAATCAATCAATCCTTCTTTCTCTCGCTCCTTCTCTTAGCAAGAGATGGAATCCGTTCTTTACGACTCAGCTAGGGATCGATTATTCAAATGTCTCTGGCCAAAAGATCTGGTCTACGAGTCTTGATTTAAAATTCACAATTAAACCCGCTCTTGCCAGAAAGTAGATCTTCGATGACCGAAACGATTAAAAAACAAAGTCCTGAGTCCATCGGAATCACCTTTCTCGTCTTTCTCGGGATGATCTGCCTCTTTTTTTATGCCGTTGAAATGGTTGCCCCCATTGTGCTCGCGACTCTGCTTTTTTTCCTGATAGATCCCCTCGTGACCTTTCTGCAAAAATTCGGAATTCCACGTGCCGCATCATCAATACTTCTGATGCTTTTTGCGATGTTTGCTATTTTTGCGATTTGTTTCGTAATCTATGACGGAGGCGCGAAGCTCACTGCACAGATGCCCCAGTATTCCCAAAAAATTAGAGGCATCATCGACTCTCTTGCTCGAAGAGCCGCGTCGTTTCAGAAAAACACCGAGCGACTGTTGCCGGCTACCCCGCTTCCCGCGGATACCCAAAAAGTTCAGGTCGTTACCTCTGAAGCATCCACGCTGGGTTCGACGCTTTTCCGCGGAGTAAACTCGGTTTTTTCAATGATTGCAAATTTGCTCCTAATTCCTATTTTATCTGTATTTTTCATTCTCGAAAAAAAATACCTGAGAATCCATTTCAAACTTTCTCTTGGTGAAACATTCCCTCAAGAGAGAGTTTGTTCGGAAATTTCCGCGATGGTTCGAGCTTACTTTTTTGGAAATTTGATCGTGGGACTTCTGACTTCGATTGTTTTCTGGGCTTTATTTTGGGTGCTCGGACTAGAGAATAGCCTCGTACTTGCGCTCCTTGCAGGATTCTTGAATTTGATCCCCATCTTCGGAGCATTTATCGGTGGGATTTTGCCCGCGGCCCAAGCGCTGCTCCAATTCGATCACTTCTCGCAAATCATCGTCATTTTTAGCGCCTCGATACTACTGCATGTGATCGTAAATAGTGTTGTGATTCCAAAGATGATTGGCTCACGGATTAACGTAAATGCTTCCGCCGCTACTCTTGGACTGATTTTTTGGGGGTGGGTTTGGGGCGGCTTGGGACTGTTGCTTGCGATCCCTTTAATGGCCTTAGTCAGGATTGGACTTTCAACGCACCGACGGACCCTGCCTTGGTCAAACCTGATTGCAGAAAATTCTGACTTCTCCGTTCTAAAAGTTTGGAAAAATGAAAAGCCGGTTGCAGGAAGCAGATGAGTTCTTCTTTAACGAGACTGAGAACGAGTATGCACTTCCGAAAACTCCGTTTGCAGAACACACGCATTAAAAAAGAAACCTCCGAACGTCGTCCCTTACGTTCGGAGGTCCTGCTGTCGTGGCGCTTTACAGCAGCCATCGCGATCATCTGAATGAATCATGTCCCAACGTCCCTTTTGCGACTGACTTTCCGACGACCGACGCTTTCAACCCTTCCTGGGTTTTGAGTTTTTCACATCCATGTGCGTCTACCCACCATCCATGGCAGACAGACGAAACCAATCTGTTTCACTTCAGCAAAGAGATCTTCCTAGGCGAACTTAACCGCTCTACCGAGGCTCTTATGCTGGTGACCGTCGATGTGAAGCTTTTCGCTTCTTTCCTCGGTTTCTTTACAAGAAACACAGAGGGTCGTCGTCGGGCGCGCTTCCAGTCGTTTTAATTCGATATCTTCTTCACAGGTTCCGCAGAGACCGAACGTTCCGGCTCCGATACGTTCCAAAGCTTCTTCGATTTTTTTCAAGTAGAGTACTTCGCGGTTTCGAAGCCGCATTCGCATCTGATTCTCTATTTCGATGGAGCTGAAATCCATTTCGTCCATCATATCGTCTGATGCGATAGCGTACTGTCCGCCTTCTACCCTTCCATTAAAGAGGAGGCGTTTCTTTTCAGCGTCGAAGAGAGTTTTGAACTTGGATTTGAATTCGAGCGAATTTGTCATTTGATTACTCCTGTTACCGGTTTTCTTTTCGATGCGAGTTCCCATCCCCCCAAGCAATCCATGCTCAGGCGTTCAGAAAATCGAAGCTATCCTAGCTGTCATCGAAGAGATTTCGACAATCCTTGTCTGTGTGATTTGTATCGCGGGCGATCAGTGCAACTCTCGGAACTGAATCCTAAGGCTCCATCAGAGCAGCGTAGGCATATTCAGGTTTTCGGTAGTTGTACTGGGCTGCGGGACCAAACACAGACCAGAACAGAAATTCGGAGACGGCGTAGAAAGAAGGTGCGTAGTAAGTCACGTACGCCGAAGGGGCGTCGTAGAACTCGACCTGCGCCTGAGGGGATTCGATTTTAAACTTCATCATATCGATTCCTTTCCTTTCTCGAGAGGGGCTTAACCTCTCACTGTCTCCACCCCTGATATTGCGAAGGGTATGCCACTGATCTCAGAGTGGGGAATCCCTAGGAAAATCATGCGGCGCTCCTCCGAGGCTGAATTGGAGAGATCATTAAAGGGCTACTCATCGCTGGATTGAGGTCACTTAGGGACCTGTTTAATCAGACCGGGAATGTCACTGATGACCCGCCTAGGGCCATTATGAAACCAGGTGGTTTAAGCCCGCATGCGCTCAAGTTTTCGCGTGATTTACCGCTGGCAAAGGTTGTTCGAACAGCGCAGCCTTAATACCAATTCTTCGCTTTCAAGGGGGCTACTCATGCAAACACCACTTTCTTCTTCTTCAGCTACCAATCGTTTCACCGGAAAGATCGCCATCATTACGGGATCTGGTAGGGGTCTGGGGGCAGCCACTGCACTCAGGCTTGCGAATGAGGGCGCAGACATCGTGGTCAACGATATTTCGAGTGAAGCCGCACGGGAGATGGCATCGGTCATTGAAAAAATCGGGCGGCGCGTGCTGATGTCCACCCATGATGTCTCTCTGACATCAGAGGCAAATGCCTTAGTGGATTCCGCGATGAAGGCGTTCGGAAAGATTGATGTTTTAGTAAACAATGCCGGAATCACTCGAGACGGAATGCTCCATAAATTGACGGAAGAAAAATTCGATGAGGTGATTCGCGTAAACTTAAAGGGCCCCTTCAACATGGGCCAAGCTTGCGCAAAAGTGATGATGGAAAAGAAGTATGGTAAAATTGTGAACCTCGCATCCATTGCTTGGCTCGGCAACATCGGGCAAACTAACTATTCCGCTTCTAAGGCAGGACTCGTTGGCATGACCCGTACTTGGGCCCTGGAACTTTCTCGTTATCAAATCAATGTGAACGCCGTCGCGCCCGGTCTCATCAACACTCAAATGACCCAAGCGATTCCTGCCGAGGTGAAAGAAAAGTTCATTGCGAAAATCCCCCTGCGGCGGATGGGAAATCCTGAAGACATCGCAGCGGTCATTGCCTTTCTTGCGAGCGATGAAGCAAATTACATCACCGGCCAATGCATTCAGGTTGATGGTGGGCTCACAACCGGCAGCGCCGGCACCTAGAATCTTCTCGAACGCACCAAACAAAAAAAGGCTCCGAAGTTTCCTCCGGAGCCTTTTCATTCATTCTTTCACTAACACTTAGAGTTCAGAGTCTGCACCGCGACGGCGCATGTAGGTCGGAACATCGTACTCATCGTCAGTAAGATTCGTAATTCCCAGACGTTGGGCGATCGCCCGAGCACGAGCGAGTTCTCCAGCTTCCGCTCCCGTTCCCATTTCTTTCGATGGAGTTCGAGCTTGAAGTCCAGGGTTCACGGATTCTGATTGTCCGGCGGTTACGGCATCGAGGAGAGTGTCGAGTCCGACGGATTCTCTTTCGATCGTGACCGTTTCAACCCGAATAGGCTGGGGCATCGTTGGAGCAGCATTGATCATCTGAGGCGTCGGAGCAGGAGGAGTGATGCCTCCCACCGGAGCCATTTGCTGAGCATTCATCGCTGGAGCATACGCAGGTTGAGCGTAATTTTGGTTATTCGCTGGCTGAGCAACCGTCGGTGCGGGTGCAGCTGGCTGATTCCATCCTTGAGCGCCGGTCGTTGCTTGGGTGTTCACGCTGAATGCGACTTGAGCCGCTGGAGCGTTTAATCCCGTAGCGATGACCGTGATCTTCACGGCATCTGCCATCGACTCGTCGATCACGGTTCCGAAGATGATCTCTGCATCAGGGTGAGCAGCTTCCATAATGAGCGATGTTGCTTCGTTCACTTCGTGGATCGAAAGGTCTTCACCACCCGTAATGTTGATGATGATACCAGTCGCTCCATTAATGGAGACGTCCTCGAGAAGCGGAGAAGAGATCGCGTTCGTCGCTGCTTCGACTGCGCGATGTTCACCCTTCGCTTGTCCGATACCCATGAGGGCCATTCCGCGATTGTTCATAATCGTTCGAACATCTGCGAAATCGCAGTTGATGTGTCCGGTACAATTGATGAGATCAGAGATTCCCTGAACGGCATTCAATAGCACTTCGTCGGCTTTTTTGAATGCGTCCATCATCGAAAGCTTCGCACCCGAAATGGCCAACAGTCGCTGATTTGGAATCATGATCAAAGAATCGACGTTCTCGCGGAGCGCGTTCAGTCCTTCTTCTGCATGCTTCATTCTTTTTCGACCTTCGAAAATGAATGGCTTCGTCACGTCTCCAACCGTCAATGCGCCTGCTTCTTTCGCAATTTTTGCGAAAATAGGTGCCGCGCCGGTCCCCGTTCCCCCACCCATACCTGCGGTGATGAAAACCATGTCCGCGCCTGAGATGATCTCAGCGATTTTTGCGTAGTCCTCGAGAGCGGCTTTGCGGCCGATCTCTGGGTTCGCTCCTGCTCCAAGTCCGCGGGTCACGTCTTGGCCAATGGCAATCTTGGTTGGCGCGAGTGACGCGTTCAAAGCTTGGATATCAGTGTTTGCGGTAATAAAGTCTACGCCTTGTAGACCCATCTTAATCATGGTGTTGATGGCATTGCATCCGCTGCCGCCGACTCCGATGACCTTGATCTTAGCTCCCTGGGTAGCGACTTGATCAATTTCGAACATGGTTTGGTTCCTCTTCCTGTTTGAGGGGACCGTTTCCGGTCTTCCGTTATAGACATCGCTCTCCCTTCGCCTTTCAGTTCAGGCGAGAGCGCTCACTACTTTGTTAAAATAGATCCCTAATCCAGGTCCGCATCGATCCACGCACTTTGTCGTAGATGTTTTTTTCGCGGATCTGAAACTTTGCTTTGGCGCCATTGCGCGCGCCGTACTTTAAAAGACCGACTCCGGTGGCGAACTTCGGGCTATTCACGACATCGCGTAAGCCGCCAATTCCCTGGGGGATTCCCCTTTTTACCGGCATCTCAAAAATAAATTCTGCCATTTCAGGCATGCCCTCGAGCAGACTGGCTCCGCCGGTGACAACTACTCCACCCGAAAGCATATCCCCGTGACCACTTTGGATCACTTCTCTTTGGATGAGCGAGAACATTTCTTCCACTCGGGGTTCGATGATTTCGGCGAGCAACCGGCGAGGCACCATTCGAGGCTTTCTTCCTCCCACTCCCGCGACTTCGATCGTCTCGTCCGGACGAACCAACGAGGCCAGTCCACAACCGTGAGCAATTTTCAATTTCTCAGCTTCGTTTTGGGGGCAGCGAAGTCCGACCGCGATGTCATTCGTGATGTGATTACCGCCGATGGCCAGGACGCTGGTGTGAACAATCGCACCGTCACGGAAAATAGCGATATCGCTCGTTCCGCCGCCGATGTCGATGAGAACCACTCCCAAATCTTTTTCGTCTTCGGAAAGCACCGCGGCGGCCGATGCGATTGGCTCCAGACAAATCTCAGTGACGTTGAGTCCACTCTTGTTCGCGCATTTAATGATGTTTTGAGCGCTTGAAACCGCACCCGTTACGATGTGCACACGACTTTCAAGACGCATGCCGTTCATTCCGACCGGATCACGAATTCCATCCTGGCCGTCAATGATGAATTCTTGAGGCATGATGTGAATGACTTCACGATCGAGCGGGATGGCGACGGCTTTTGCAGCATCGATGCAGCGTTGGACATCACTTTCAGTGATCTCTTTGTCTTTCACAGCAACGACGCCCGTCGAATTGAATGATTTAATGTGGCCACCGGCGATTCCGGTAAAGACACTCGTAATTTCCACTCCAGCCATCAGTTCCGCTTCTTCAACGGCCTTGGTAATGCTTTCGACAGTGGCGTCGATGTTGATCACCACTCCTTTGCGAAGGCCAAGCGAGGGTGCGGTTCCAATACCGATGATATCGATCACCGGAGTTGGCCCGCGTTCATGCACTTCACCCACGATGCAGCAAATTTTCGTGGTGCCTATGTCGAGTCCGACCACAAAGTCCTTTTTGGACATACGAGAATCCCTCCCATGGGACTCTGACGCGCTATCATAGCGCAGTCAAAAAAGAGGGAGTTGCTGGAAAGTGACACATCTCAGATGAGCAACTCGGCAAAAACTTCCCTCTATAAGGAAGTCTAAGAACTACGAGCGATTCTGACAACTATTTTTTTACCCAGGTCGGCAAAAACCTGACGCGCACGAATTCCATTCGAAGTCAGGTAATTCAAAACCTGCTGTAATCGTCCGAGTTGAGCCTCAGGATCGCTCTCAAAAGCTCGCCCTAAATCCACGAGCACACGCCCCGGAGAAAGGGCTAGCGGATAAGTCACCATCACTTCGAGACCCTTCTCCGCATCCCACTCTAAGGAGGCAACGGGAGATTTCTGATCTAAGCCTTCAAGAGACCAAGCCTGAAGAAATCGAAGTGCGGGTAAAATTTGTTCGTTCGGAAATCGAATGAGCACCGGAAAATCTGAATTCGATTTTAAATTAAGTGGCGCAAAAGCAGTGCCGTCCGAATCAAGGTAGTACAGCGCTCCCACTGAGTTTTGCAAAATGGCAATCGGCTCTCGAAAAACGACAGAGATGGCCACGGTTTGGGGAAACCGCTTAGAAATAGTCACGCCCTTTATCCATGGATGCGAAAGAAGCCGTTGTTCGATTCCGCTCAGCTTCAATGAAAAAAGATTTGTAGAGCCCGTCGGCACTTTGGCAATTTCTAGAATTTGATTCGCATCGAGGGGCGTGAGCGTCCGGGGAACAACGGTTTCATTCGTCGCTTCCGACGGCATATCGTCTACTGGTGGAGGCGCGCTTCCTAATCCCACCACTTCAACCACACGCACGGTGAAGAGATCGGAATTTGCGACACCAACGATGCCTGCAAAAAGCGCGAACATCGCCGTCACGCTCATGACGGTTACCCAAATTTTACGATAGCGATCAGAGTAACTTTGAAAAACGCCCATTTGTTATTTCAGAATATCACGCACGATTAAAAATGATAGACTGAGAGAGAATGAAAAAATCTATTGTTCGTCGTCTGTTCGCATTGAGCTTGATCGCTTTTGCTTTGTTATCCAGTTGTGCTTCGACCAGTGATCTGGAAAAAAACAGCCAAAAAGTGCCTTTTTTCGGAACAATGGAAGTGAGCCGTTTCACCCTCCCGAATGGCCTGAAGCTTTTGGTGTTGGAAGACGCTTCATCTCCCACTTTTGCCTATCAAACTTGGTTTCGAGTCGGCTCGCGCGATGAAGACGTCAGTTACACAGGGCTCGCTCACCTTTTCGAACACTTGATGTTCAAAGGAACCAAAGGATCTCCAGAGGGCATTTTTGATCGCACGCTCGAGCGCGCTGGCGCTGAAGGAGAAAACGCTTTTACTTCGCGTGACTACACCGCTTACGTTCAAGAATTGCCGAAAGACAAACTCGAGCTCATCGCCAAACTCGAGTCTGATCGTATGGTGAATCTCGTCGTCAATGACAAGTCATTCAAAATGGAACGCGAGGTGGTCCAAAACGAACGCCGAATGAGAAATGAAAACAGCCCAGATGGCCTCATGTATCAGGAAATTTTTGGAGTTGTCTTCAAACAGCATTCCTATCGCTGGCCTGTTATTGGATACGAAGAAGATTTAAATCGAATGTCGTCACTCGATGCGGAGAAATTCTACTCTAGCCATTATTCGCCAAACCACGCCACGATCGTTGTGGTCGGAGACGTGAAAGCGGCTGACGTTCTAAAGACAGTGACGAAATATTACGGAAAGCTCGCAGCAAAGACCCTCCCTGAAAAAAATATTCCTGTTGAGCCAGAACAATCCGCGCCTCGGAGAAAAATCCTGAAACTGAACACCCAAGTTCAGAAACTGATGGTCGCCTACCCGGTTCCGTCCGTGGTTCACGAAGATATTCCCGCGCTCGAAGTGTTGCGAACCGTATTGACGGGCGGAAAAAGCTCCCGCTTGTACAAAGCACTCGTGGATAGCGGTGTCGCTACCTCTGCGGATACTTACGACCTCGACGACAAAGACCCGTCAATTCTTATCTTCATGGCAAACCTCCAATCCGGCAAAAAAGCGTCGGCAGCAGAAGACATTCTATTAAAGGAGCTTGAGAAATTCAAACGCGAGCCCATTTCCCAGCTCGAACTCGATCGCGCAAAAAATGTGCTTCAGGCTCAGTTCTTCGAGTCCCTTTCTTCTGCCAGCGAAAAAGCGAATTTTTTGGGCCATTACGAGACCGTCTCGGAGAGCTTTCGGACCGGTGCCGACATTTTCAACCGCATCGGAAGTGTGACCGCGACTCAGATTCAAGCCGCCGCAATTAAATATCTGAACCCGAGCTCCCGCAACGTGGTGATGGGGGTGCAAAAATGAAATCACTCAGAAAGAATTCCATGAAAATTATTTTGGGAAATTCCACGCGTTCTCTTTTTGCGCTTTCAGTCCTCGTCGGACTTCTACCACTGTATGCAAACGCGATCGAAACAAGATTCGAGACAGACGCGGCACTTCCGATTGTCTATCTGAACGTCGCGGTAAAAGCGGGCGCCGCAAATGACTTGCTTGGGAAATCAGGCATTACAAATTTCGTCGGCGAAATGATGCTTCGAGGAACCAAAACTCGGACCAAAGCCCAAATCGACGAGGCGATCGATCAACTCGGGGCCACCCTGGCCGTGGAAGTGCGCTCCGAGGCCGTTATTTTCCGGGGTCGGGTTCTTTCCGCAAAGCTTGCAGAATACATGGAAATTCTCCAAGAGATCATCACAACGCCCTCATTTCCGGAAAAAGAAATCAAGAAATTGAAAGCCGAAGTCGGATCTCAAATTCTGGAAGCTCGGGGCAAGGATAACTCTCTCGGAAAAGTAATGTGGGAAGGTTTTCTTTTCGAAGGGCACCCTTACGGCAAACCGATTCTCGGTAAAACGAAAGAGACCGCAGCACTTACTCGCGCCGATCTCGTTCGGCACTATGCTGATCTCTTTCAAGATCGAAATCTTTTGGTCGTGGGTTCGGGAGATAGCGAAGCCTCTTTTGTCGACGCCTGGGCTGCAAGATTGGCCGAAAAGCGGCCCAATAGCGCTGGCGAGAATCCGGTTCACATCTCTCCCTTACCTAAAGCATTCGATCATAAGCGAGTGAGATTCATCGATAAGCCAGACCGAACACAGACCCAAGTGTATTTCGGACAAATCGGCGTTCGCATGACCGACCCGAGCTTTTTTCCTCTTTTCCTAGCGAATCACGTTTTTGGTGGCGGCAGCTTTTCCGCGCGACTCATGCAAGAAATTCGTGTGAAACGCGGCTGGAGTTATGGAGCCTATTCCTATTTT
This sequence comes from Oligoflexia bacterium, assembly GCA_014376785.1. Classification (GTDB taxonomy): domain Bacteria; phylum Bdellovibrionota; class UBA1018; order UBA1018; family UBA1018; genus JACMQW01. Next base: position 12,364 of record JACMQW010000075.1, on the reverse strand, counting down.
CGCCAAGGCATTCGTCCGCGCTCCTGGCAGGCTTATACCTTTCCTGCGACCAAAGACACTGCAGCGGCGCTCGCTCTCATCGATGGCATGCTCCGAAATTACCGAGAGTCCGGAATCACACTTGAGGAATTTCAGTTCGCCCAAGCAAGTCTCATTAATTCTGCCGGTTTTGCATTCAACACTCCCGCAAAACGGGTGGAAAACATCCTTCTTGAAAAGACACTCGATCTTCCAGACGGTTTTATGAAAACGTACGCATCGAACTTTGAGAAAGCGACTCTTCCGACGACAAACGCGGCTGTGAAAAAGTTCTTAGCGCCGGATCAATTGAGCATTTTAATCCTTGGAACCGCAAAAGACCTGAAACTGAAAGCAGCGGAAAGCTTGAAAGTCCCAGAGTCTTCCATTGAGGTCGTGCCTTACCTGAAAGAATAGGCAGACGAGAAAACTTTAGCGATTTGGATTTGCTTCGCGCGCTCTCCGAATCATCGACAGGTAAGCAATGGCTTCCGGATGGTTCGGCTGGCGTCGAGCGGTCTCTTCCCATTCGAGTTCGGCATCAATTAAGTTTCCCTGACTGTAGTGCAACAGTCCGAGATGAACACGTGCCGGCAGGAATTCCGGATGCTCATGCTTTAATGACTGCAAGTCCTGAAGGGCGCGAGAAACGAAGCCCTTTCGTGCGTAAGCCTTAGCGCGACGAATGCGCGTTTCGAAATGGAGAGGGTTTAGCAGAGCTGCTTTTGAGTATTCTTCGATGGACTCATCGTAACGACGGTACCGAAAATACAGATCACCTAGCTCAAGATGCTTTACCGCGAATTTCTGGTCTACTCCGGAAACGACGCCCTCGCGCCGATGCACGACGGAGTAGTTTGCTTGTTCAAATACCTTTTTTGCTTCGTCGTACTTGCCGAGATCATTCAGTAAAACCGATAGGCAAATGGCTGCATCGGTGTGGCGGGGGTCGATCTCTAGTGCTTTTCGAAGCGCCGAAATCGTCGGTCCCACGTTTCCCTGGAAATAAGCCGAAACGCCCATGAGGTAATGACCGTCCGCCCCGCCCGGATCTTTCGCAATTTTCTCTCGAATCAGGGCATCCGCACGAGCGTATTCTTTTCGATTCAGATGGTCTTGAATCCGACGGTCGCTTGCAGAACCTCCACTCGGCGACGGAGATTCACTCTGAGTGCCGTAAGCAGTCGGAGAAAGGCTCGTCGTAGGATGAGAATAATTCGAGGGATCCATCAGTCCGTTTTTTCCGCCGGTTTTTCTTCGATTTTCTTTAACTTCGCCTGCGCGTCGGCGACATAAGGCGAGTCTGAATACTGATTCAAAATTTTCGAATAGCGTCCTTTAGCGGCTTCCCACATGCCTCGTTTGTAGTAGAAATCTGCGACGTAAAGCTCTTTACCCGCGAGAATCTTCCGAGTTTCCGCGAGTTTCGTCTGAACGTCGGCAGTGTATTCTGCGGACGGAAATCGCTGGAGGTACTCTTTAAAGGCTTCTTCCGCTTTATAACCTGCGCTTAGGTCACGCGCATGATTTCCAGGCATATCGCTGTAAAAGGACAGACCCACTCGGTAAGCCGAGTAAGGCAATTTCGGATGCTTCGGATGGAGGTCTTTGAAGGCTTCATAGGTTGCGGCCGCTTCCGCAAAATTTTCTTGGAGGAAGTAAACATCGGCGATGCGAAGCTGGGCATCAATGGCTTGGCTCGAATACGGATGCTGATTCTTTACCCGCTGCAACTTTTCGAGCGCAACGATGTAGCGACTGGAACCAATATCTTCTTCCGCTTCTTTCATGAGCACTGCCGGATCGTTTTCATCGATCTCCGCGGTTGAACACCCGGTGGCTAGGAAAGAAACGGCTCCAGAGGCCGAAAGAATTAAAAATGCGGCAACAAAAGCGCGCAGCGTCGAAGTCATGACTCGGGTGTATTCGATTCGTCGGTTAAGAGCAACCCGCTGGACTCAGGAATAAATCCTAGATCATGGTGATCATTCAGACGCACCCTCCACCAACGCACGGGAGAAGCGGGGGCTCCGGGCGAAACAGAAGGGGTCGCCCCCGGTTCAGCACTCGGTTTTGAACCTGGTTCAGCACCTGGTTCAGAAATAGATGCGCTCATTCCCCCCACTACTCGGAGCTTCATTCCAAGCTCCACCGGCCCGCGATCTAAGAACGACTCGCCCGGCCCGCTTTTGACCATGCGCGCCTGAGTGAGGATCATGAGCGGATGACGATCACACCAAAGACTCCAACCCCCTACCGCCGACGCGAGGAACAAAAAGAAAACGCTCCCCTTGAGGGCAGCGTCTCGGTACGTGATGAGAAAGAAAAACCCAACCCAAAACAGCACGCTGATCAATGCGGTGAGCGCGAAAATTAGATCGAGTGGAAGACGATCGCCCCAAGTTTCCCAGGCAAATGACGTGGAATCGAGTCGGTTTGCACCGAGCCACTTCACAAGCCCCGCCGTGGCATCGTGAAGTGGCACCTCCACTTCTCGTGCGGATGGGTCTAAAACGGCAGCTTTGGAAAGGTAAGCGACTGCAAGAGCGTCTTGGTTCAAAGCATGGTGAATAATGCCGCGATTGTAATAATAGGAATAATTTAAGCTGCGCGCGTCCGGACTTTCCTGCAATGCCGCCAAGGCATCCACATCTTTACCATCTCGGTAAAGATCGCGGTAATCGGCTAGGACAGATGACGCAGGGAGAGCGAAGGTGAACAAAATCGCACAGAGGAGGAACCGCATCCCGATAAGATTGCGGCTGACCGAGTCAAGTTGCAACAGAAATACGTGGATGATACTTCTGAAGAATTCCTTCGTCTGGGAAACCTCCAGGAGACCGCCGTGAACGACTCGCACACGCTTCGAAACAAACTCTTCACATCCGCTGCCTTCCAAAAAGCGAAATCAGAACTGCTGTCGGTAACCGCTAATGCCGCGAAATCGGCGAGAGGGATCCGCGGTGAGACTTCTCCCGAAATTCGCGCAGATTATTTGAAAGAACTCGCCGCGCTCGGGAAAATGAAGGGACGTGACCCTTTCTTTTCTTACCTATCCACGGGATTAGGCTCTGGCCCCTATATGGAGCTCCTCGACGGCAGCGTGAAGATGGATTTAATCACGGGCATCGGAATCAATTTTTTTGGGCATAGCCATCCAGCATTCATGGAGGAAATCTTAGAAGGACTCACCTCAGATGTGATGCAGGGAAATCTCCAACCTGGATTTGAATCCGAAGAAATTATCCGCACTATTCTCTCACATGTCGGGCCGAAGTCTCGGCTCAAGCATGGTTGGCTACTCGGTAGCGGGACGATGGCAAACGAAACCGCTTTGAAAATCATTCGCCAGAAAAAACATCCCGCCACTCGCCTCTTTGCTTTCGCTGACTGTTTTGCGGGTCGCTCAACGGCCATGCAGGAAGTTACTGACAATCCGAAATACCGCGAAGGCCAACCCACTTACAACGAGGTCACTCACCTTCCTTTCTACGATCCCGCATTGGGACTAGAAAAATCGCTCGCGGCGACTCTGGCGGCAATGAATGAAAGTTTGGCAAATAGCCCCGGTAAATATGCGGGGATGATGGTGGAACTGGTTCAAGGCGAAGGCGGAATTCGCTGGGCGCCTCGCGAGTGGTACGTTGGCGTTTTCGAAGCGGCAAAAAAGGCGAACCTCGCGCTCTGGGACGATGAAGTACAAACCTTCGGTCGGTTAGAAACCCTCTTCGCCTATCAACATTTCGGGCTGGAGGATTATTTTGATGTGGTGACAGTTGGAAAGTTACTTCACGCCTGCATGGCCCTCTACACGGAGGATATGAATCCACGTGCGGGCCTGGTGGCCGGCACTTTCACCGGGAGTTTCGCCGCCCTCCGAACCGGCCGCAGAATATTAGAAATGCTCACGAGTGATGGCTATTACGGAAAAGACGGCAAGATTTCGAATCTTTCAAATCACTTCAAACACGGTATTGAAAAACTGAAGTCGGGAACTTGCGCCGGACTTATCGGAGAAATCCGAGTCATTGGCGGCATGGTGGGCTTTGGCGTGCTCGGCCAAACGATGGACGATACGAAAAAATTTCTGATGCGACTTTTCGAAAACGGAGTGGTCGCTTTCTACGCCGGCCATGATCCCTATGTGGTGCGATGCCTGCCACCTTTCGGAGTGATGACCAAGGCGTATATCGACGTCGCGCTCGAGGTCATCGAAATAACCTTACTACAACTGAAAAGCTAAGGACCCCAGACCCATGAGAGATTTTCTCGAAGAAGCCAAAAAAATGATCAGCATTCCTTCTGTTTCTCCCGATGGGAACGAAGAACTAGCGAACTGGCTAGTGGATCGAATGCGTCTTGCCGGATTAAAGACCCAGTTCCAACCGGTCACGCATTCTCTCGAAAATGTTTCGAAGCGCCAGTTCAACGTGATCGGAATTCTCGGCGATCCTTTGGTGAATCATAAAATAAAACGCGGCTTACTCTTAAACACTCACATCGACACCGTAGGCCCTGGTCTCCTCTCGAATTGGACGGAGTGTGATGGAAACCCTTTTCACGCCGTCATTAAGGGCGACCGGCTGTACGGACTTGGCTCGGCAGACGTAAAACTCGATTTTCTTTGTAAGCTAAGAGCGATCGAAAAATTCCGCGACAAGAAATTAAAACATCCCATTTACCTCGTAGGAACTTGTGGCGAAGAAATCGGGATGTTCGGAGCAAAATACCTCATTCAATCAAAAGCGCTAAACCCGAAATTCGTTTTGGTGGGAGAGCCTTCCGATTTGAGTGTCGTTTACGCTCACAAAAGTTTGAATATCTTCAAAGCAACCATAGGTTTCCAGATGGTGGCAAAAGATGCGCGCGGGTTTAATCGCCGAATCGTGATCGAATCTTTCGGAAAGAGTGCACATGGCAGCTATCCGCATCTCGGAGTAAACGCCATCCACCAATTAATGGACCTCATTCGAGACTCCATCGAGCAGGGTTACGAAATGAAATTCGTCCGCTTCGAAGGCGGCGAAACCGTAAATAAAGTTCCGGACCGCGCCTCTGCGGAGTTTTACCTCACTGCCCATCAGTTTGAAGATTATAAGCGTTTCTTTCGAGACCTGGTTTCTCAAACCGGAATGGATAAATCCTTTCGTCTCGAAGCAGGCGGCGGTGATGACGTCGGGATTCGTTTCATCCCAGATTCCGTATTCGAATGCGCAGCACGTGTCTCGGATTACTTCCGAAAAATTTCAATTCAATTTGCGAAAATAGTAGACCCTACTTTTAATCCGGCTCACTCCACCGTTAATTTCGGGCAGATGAAACAGACGATTAACGGTCTAGAGATGTTTTTGGATCTTAGGATTCTGCCCGACCAATCAGCAGAAGAAATCGAAAAGGAAGTCTTGAAAGAGATCCGTACGATTGCTTCTGATTATCCGACGTTAAATGTTACCGCTGCGAAACAACGCGGAAACGCGGCTCTCGGGATGACGCTTGATCATGAACTCGTGAAAATCTGTAAAGACGCGATGCTGGCCGCCGGCTTACCCGTAAAGCTGGACAAAAAAGCAACCTCTACGGAAGCGGCGCTCTACTTTAAGGCAGGCTACGAGGCGATTATTTTCGGTCCGGGTCTTTCGGTCGGGAATAGTCACTCCCCGAACGAATTCCAGCTTCTCGATCATCTTGATTCAGCCACCGCGTTTTACGAAAAAGTCATTGAGCGGGTCTGCTTATGATTATTCTGCGCGGAGCAAGAGATAGCGATTTAGATTCGCTTCTGCGTTTCGCGCAGATTCCAGGAATGTTTAATTTGCCCGATGACGCCGATACCTTGCGGGATCGAATCACGAAATCGAAAGCGTCATTTTCTGCGACCGCGCCCGATCTCGCCGATACGAAATACACTTTTATCGCGGAGGACTTAGAGACCAAAGAAATTATCGCCACATCGATGATCGCAGGTCAGCACGGAACTCCTGAATCGCCACATTTTTACTTCCAAGTGGGGAACGAAAAACGCTTCTCAGAAACGATTAACACAGGCTTCATCCATGGAACCTTAACACTCCAATTCGACACGGATGGGCCGACAGAAATCGGTGCGCTGGTCGTAGACCCCGAACTCCGAAATCACGAATCACGGATCGGGCGACAAATTTCTTTTGTTCGATTGTTGTATGTCGCTGGTCACCGCGAACGCTTCAAAGAGAAAATAATCGCCGAACTTTTACCTCCCCTGAACAAACGAGGACTATCCCCCCTGTGGGAGGCCGTGGGCAGAAGATTCACCAATATGGATTATTGGGAGGCCGACCAACTCTGCACAAAAAATAAAGACTTTATCTTTGATCTCTTCCCGAGTGGAAAAATTTACACTTCCTTTCTTCCCGCCGAAGCCAGAAATGCCGTCGGAAAAGTGGGTAAGGAAACAGAGCCCGTCTTCCATATGTTGAAGAAGATCGGTTTCGAGTTTCACAACCAGATCGATCCTTTTGATGGGGGCCCTCACTTGTGGGCGGACGTTGAAAAGATCGCACCGATTCGGAAAGCGACTCCGGGCAAATGGGGCGGACAGTCCGCGGATGATCAACTTGAGTTTACAGCAGGGCTTCTGACGATTGCAGGCCCTCGATCAGGCAAAGAAGAGTTTCGCGCCGTTGCGGTAGAAGCGAGCACTCGCGAAGGCACGATCTACGTGAAAACATCTTCAGATAAATGCCATCCCTCCGCGGATGCGATCGATTCGGCACTCTCTATCGACTTAGGCGACCCCGTTCTCTTCATGCCCTACTACTAGGCGAAACTCGTGAGAGGCTCGAGCCTCTTCATCAAGGTGATCTATGGCAAACCACGCTTCTCTCCCTTACTCCGTTTCTCATCCGGTAACCTTTCGCGGGGACTACATCGCAGGGGAGTTTCATCCTCCGAGTGACCCCACTGGAGAGTGGACGGTCGTGAGCCCGGCCGCGGCGAAAGATACAATCGCGCGAGTGACCTATTCTTTTTCTGAAATTGACCGCGCTGTCCAATCTTCCCGGGATGCTTTTAAAAAGTGGCGCGACCTTCCTCAGAGCGCGCGGAATGACTGCTTGAAACGGTATCAAGCCGCTTTGAAGAATCGAGAAGCCCAACTCGTTGAAACCATTTCACGTGAGACCGGCAAGCCTCTCTGGGAAGCAAAACTCGAGTTTGCCGTGATTTTAAACAAAGTAGACATCACCATTAACGAATCGCTCCCACTCATTAAGGACATCGAAATTGCCGATGTGATGCCAGGAACCCACGGAACGTCTCGTTATCGTCCCCATGGAGTGATGATCGTCGTGGGCCCATTTAACTTTCCAGGCCACCTTCCGAATGGGCACATCGTTCCCGCTCTCCTGACTGGAAATACCGTCATCTTCAAGCCATCGGAAAAGACTCCGATGACGGGCCAGCTTTTAGCCGAAGCCATTCACGAAGCCGATTTCCCAACTGGAGTTTTCACGCTCCTTCAGGGCGACCGCGAACTTTCGCGCAGACTTTGTATCCACGAAGGGGTTGCCGGAATTCTTTTCACTGGCTCTTATGAAGTGGGCACCCGAATCAAACAGGATACCTTGCAGCAGCATTGGAAATTACTCGCACTCGAAATGGGCGGAAAAAATCCTGCGATCGTTTGGGAAGATGCGGATCTGGAGTTCGCTTCTTATGACCTTCTCACCGCCGCATTTCTTACTGCCGGACAACGTTGCACGAGCACGTCTCGTGTGCTGATTCACCACTCTCTTGCAGACCGTTTCGTCGAGAAAGTGCATCAAGCTGCGAAAAAATTAAAAATAGGTCACCCCTACGAAGACGCCTTCATGGGTCCCGTCATCGATCATCAGACTGTCGACCGTTTCCAAAAATTTCAACCGATCGCCACTCGCGAGGGGTTTGAAATCATCATGCGCGGAAAATCTCTGGATCTTCACGGAGGCCATTACGTCACTCCTTCCATCGCTTTCATGAAAGGGGGAACCGCAGATCAGGCGCGTAAATCCGTCTTCCAACAAACCGAACTTTTTTCACCCATGATGGCAATCCAGACGATCGATTCCGTCGAAGGCGCGGTGGAGTTAGCGAACGCCACCCAGTATGGGCTGGCTGCGTCGGTCTATTCTTCATCACGAAAAATTTTCGACGCATGTTACCGTGATCTTGAATTCGGAATCGTAAATTGGAATCGCTCTACGGTCGGAAGCTCTTCAAAACTTCCCTTTGGCGGAACGAAAAAAAGCGGAAATCACCGGCCTACAGCGCTCACATCCGTTTTTTATTGCGCGTATCCCGTGGCCACTCACGAAGTTTCACAACCGAGTTTCCCGAAGCAAATTTTTCCAGGACTGAGCTGGTCATAAATTTTTAACTCAAGGTCTCTATTTTCTCTCCCGATGCGTGAAAATGGTCGTCTGTCCTCCAAAGCCTGGACCTCTCTTCAAGAATGTCCTTATCGGACTCTTGCTCATCTACACCTGCTCTGCACACGCTACCGAACTGCCAGCCGTTATTCGCTACGAAGACTTTAAAACCCTCGTTCGTTTGAAAGTTTCCGAATTGTCAGAACTTCGGTTGTTGTGGCGACAGAGTTCTGACACCCGCTTCCGAGAGGTTTATTTAAGCGGTGGCACCCTTCGTGGAATTCTTCATTGGCTGCGAAAGAATCTCGAAACGAAATCGCTTGAAGATGTAAAACACCTCCCAGTTCCTACGATCGAAAAACTTTTACGCATTGCCTGGTCAGATCGCGACTTAGTCGCTCCAGCTTCTCTCCATAAAGCTATTACGTCGGCTGGAGTGGTGGGTTGGGATATTCTCACTCAGTCCTTTCAAGACGAATCCACAGAAGCAGGTGGTCCCGGCCTCGATAAGGTGCAGGTGAATCCTTGGGAGATTAAAGATCCACTCAATGGCCTACAGGACTACTACAATGGAAACCTCCGTTACTGGCCTACTACGGGCAGCATCAATGGTTTGGAGTTAGAAGGAAACTCTCACACCGCCCTAGCGCTTCGCTACTTGCGTGAACTTGTAGACCTACCGGAACTCGTCCCGGATGAGAAGAGCATGCTCACAATCAGAAAAATCGCGCTGAACGAGGAACCACCGCTAGGCAGCTATTGGATTAATAAATCTCTCCACAAGCTCTATCTCGCGACTAACGAAAGCCTCGTTGAAACCGTTAAAATTTTAAGAGATGCGAACCTACTTAGCTTCTTGTCTGAACGTAATTACCGCCTAGAGACCGTTCAACACCATACCTTCTCCACGAAGCGAGAAGACAACGCTGCTCAGTCCGCGGAAGAGTTAGTGAAGTTAGGTTTCAACCTGCGTGAACTTCGCGAAGCTGAGCGATTAGCGGGATTTCTAAATCCGCAAGGACATGCGGCATTTATTTTCGGCTCACTTTCCGCGGTTTCGGACGCTGAGGATTTTGAAGAACGGACGAAACCAGCACTTCGTGCATCAGAAGATTCCTGGTTTCCCCTTATTCAAGCCAAAGTAAGCTTAATGGTTATTCATCAGAACCACGACCTAAAAAAGTTTCTCACTCCTGCACAGGTAGCGTTCGCAAAATCGACTGAATCCAATGAACTGGCTGGTGAAGAGTTTAGGCTCAGAATGCGCCGTATGAATGAATGGATCCGTCCGTCTGGAAGGTCGGCCGTCGATATTGCGGCAATTCAAGTCAGTCACGCTCGGGAGATCATTCCGTTTGCTCGCACAGCCACGAATTTTTTAAACGTTTTCCATCAGTCCGGTAGCTATCGCACGCCGGAAGAGCGAAGTGCATTCGCAGCTCTCCTTTTCGAATACCGCAACGATTTTTTTAACCTCGAGCCGTCGGTAGCAGAAATTTTAGAGGCGTCTTCTTATTTCACAGATTTAACCGAACATTATGAATTCAAACGCCAGGCGGTGACTCTCTTAACTGATATCGCATCCTTTGGGAAAATCATGTTTCCTTCGTTCTCGTCGCTCCATAAAAACCGAACGGAAATGCTAGAAGAATTTAGAACCTTTGTACTCGGAGAACTTTTCGGAACCCCTCAGGGCAAAGCTCTCTTAATTGGGCATGATCCCCTGGAGATTTACACGCTTTTAACGAGTGAAAACTTTAGTCAAGACCCTGGAGGACGGGCCACTATCGCAATTGAAATCATGAAACAGACTTCGAGTCTCACTGCTCGAAGGAGCTTTATCGATCGCCTCTTTGCGGGAAGATCGTTCCCTCCCACAGCGTGGAATTCGGTACTTCTGGCTTACTTAAAACTCAGCTCTAATGCTGAAGCGGTAAAAAATCTTCCACTTCCTTGGTGGCGCAGTAACGAGATGCAACGTGAAGTCGAACGTCTTACTCATACGCTCTCCTGTTTTCGACTCCTCCGGCAATTCCGAGAAGCCGCCGAAAACCTAGGTTTATAGGCATACGCTCCGGAGCAAATTGTGCACTCAGCGCGTAAAAAAAAGCAGGGTCTTGCGACGCTGCTTTTTTAAAGTTTCCTGAAAAGACCCTGCGCTCGAGGAGCAGAATGGAGAGGAATTTAAACGGTAGCCGCAGCTTCCGCTGGTTTCGTCACGTTGAGAGCCTGAGGGCCCTTCGCGCCGTCTACCAATTCAAATTCTACTGCTTGGCCTTCTGCGAGGGTTTTAAAGCCTTCGCCCGTGATCGCCGTGTAATGCACGAAGATATCGCGGTTATCTTTATCGTCTGCCGCCTGAATAAATGCGTAACCTTTAGAATCGTTGAACCACTTTACTAAACCTGAAATTGCCATAATGCCCCCTATCACTGCTTAAATCTGAACCTGTATTCTTTCGATTTAGGGGTGAACGAGACAGATCGTCAATTAAAAAAACACAACATCCTGTGTGCCGTCCGCCGGTCACCACAGGATGTTGTGTTTTTTACTTTTCTGACTCAGTGCGATCGATTCATTCCTGAGTGGACTGTTTAGTAGACTCGGCGAACCGGGGCTGGTGCTGCGGCTACCGGTTGGCTTGTTACGGGTGCACTCACCGTTGGTGCGGAAGGTGCGGTCGGAGCCGTACTCGCTGCTGGAAGTCCGCCGACATTCTTAGCGGTGTTGTCGACTGCTCCACCTTGAGGAAAAGAAGGTGCCGTAGCGGTCATCGCGGCTGGAGTGGTCACTGCTTCACCGAATCCACCGGTCGAGATTCCTGCATTTGCTTGAGCTTTCGCTTGCGCCGCAAGTTTCGCATCTAAAGCAGCGCAACCGGCAGAGGAAGATCCCGACACTTTTTCGAGCTGGCAAGAATCCGCGTAGGCCAGTTCTTGTTCCCGAGCTGCTTTTTGTTGGGCAGCAATGTTGATTTGGTTCTGTGAAATCTGAGCCAATTGAACTTCCTTACCGAAGGCGACTGCGGTCTGCACAGCTGCCTTACATGCCGGGTTAGCTCGCTGAGACTGCACTAACCCAAGATTATCATCCAAGCATCCGGCTTTATCGTTATCGAGTGCGAAGCTTTTGAATTCTCCGGCCACTTTTGCAAACGCTTCAGAGTTTACACCCTGTTTTGCGGCGCGGTCGAGAGTCGATGCGTAGAGCTGTTGTTCGGCGGCATCGAGAGCGTTTTTATCTTTCTCAGAAAACTCGAGGCTATCACTCAAGCGGCGCATTTGGTCAATGGTGTCTAAGCCATTCTTTAAAGCAACTTCTGGGGAAACCGCGCTTGCAGTGAAGAATCTTTCAAGTTTGCTAAAGTATAATTTTTTTACTTTGTCGGCATACGACTTATCGTTGGCCACAATTTTAGCGAGGCGTTCATCACAAACATCGAGCACTTCAGTACTGGCCCGTCTGATTTGAACGCTGCACTTTTCAAAGTACTTCGCGTCCAGGATCTTGCGTTGCTCCGCTTTCCATTCCGCGTCTTTACCGGCAATCGCAAGTTCAGGTGGTAAAAGTTTTTCAAGTGCTTTGTCCGCGACATCGAGTTCGGTCAAATCTCGGTCGCAGCTGGCAATCATGTCGATGTTTAAATTCGTTTGGGCAAGGCGATCTTGCTCGTCCTGCTTTTTCTTTTCCGCTGCGATGTCTGCAGGTGATTTGAAATCAATCGGCTTATCATCACAGTCATTCAAATTGTCCACCACTTCGCGGTTGCGATCTGAAAGTGGATTTTCCGAAATAACTGAAAGAGCGGAGAAACTTGCGGAAGGCACAAGTTTGGAGCCTTCTTTTTTCGAAAGACCGGCTGGCTTTTCTTTCGACATGTCGAGTTTCGTGTAGTTTAAGCAGCTCGCGTCGCCGCCATTAAAACGAACGGAGAAAGATCCGCGCTTCGAATCGCTGGTGAT
>JACMQW010000074.1 GCA_014376785.1 Oligoflexia bacterium | reverse complement strand
CAGTCGCTCGGGTGAGCTCGGCTTTCGACTTTAGGAGCGCCACTCAATGCTAGGCGGGGTTCCCGCGCAGACCGACTTTCCTGTCGGAACTTGAGAGGCTTTCAGCGATCTTTCCGTGTTCGCCAGAGTCAAACCTTCGTCGACTCCCTTAAAAGGCTAAGCAGTTTCTGCCGCGTCGTCAAAATTTTTTTATAAGAACGTCAAAGATTTTTCGAAACTCTAGTGATTTCAGGGGGTTAAATTTTTGATGAATTCCGAATCTCAGCGTTCACGGACGGATTTTGACTCCCTTCAGCAAAGTCCTTCCAAAAAACTGACTAAAAAGGTATCCGAAGGCCCTATGCGCAATGCGTTAATCGCCACTTTCTATCACCTTTCGAAATACCTTTTGATCCTAGCGCTCTTTGCGATGCTGCTCACGGAACTTAATCCCGCTCGTTCGGCCGAGCTCGCAGACTCGAAGGTGGCGCCATTATTTTCGCTGACCGATTTGACGGCATTGCTGAAAACATCCTCCGTAGAGACGCTCGATGACTTTCTGCCGCTCCTACCGGAAACTTTTCGTCGCAATCCAGGTTTAATTTATTCGAGCCGAAGCACTCAATCGGCTTCCCTTGAGTCGCCAAGGGTTATTCTTTCGAATCACGATGCCTCCTTCCTGCTGAGCTTCACGGGTTCCACTAATCTTGGCAGCGACCAAAATTTTGAGATGATCCAATTTGATCGAAAGACAGCCCGTTTCGAATTTGCGGAACTCAAATTCGCTCGCGGAGAAAAGCCAGAGTTGGTGCGACACTCGAATTCCTGCGCCGGTTGTCATGGAAGACCCGAAGATCCCCGGCCGAATTTTGAATCCTTTCCGCTTTGGCCCGGGCTCTACGGGAGCAACGGTGAGAGGCTAGGTCATGAAGAGAGAAAGAATCTCACCGCATTTGTGGAACAGGCAAAATCCCTGCCCCGGTATTCTGCGCTCCTTGATCTCGCGGAGACCCATTTAAAAAAGAATGCAGACGGTACGCTCGCCGGTCATGCGAATGCGCTCCTGAACCTAAATTTAAATCGGCTGAATGCTCAGCGAGTGGCTCGAATGGCCCGAGACAATAAAGAATATCCCCAGAAAAAAGCCGCTTATCTAGAAGCCTTACTCTGCCAGAATCTTTCACCGGCACCTTTCGCATCTCGGCACTTCCCGGAACGAGACCCTACTTACACGCCTGACCATTTCACCGCTTTCGATCAGGCGGGAGACAGAAATTCACTCTCTCCCTTCTTCTGGGCGGTTCGTCCGAAGAGCGAAAGAATGTTTTCTTGGACGCTGTCTTTCGGAGATACGGAGAACACCTCCGGTATCCGAACCTCAGGTGTCGCGGCGCTAGATTATGCGCAGGCTTTAGTGGATGGGGATAACGATTTGAAAAAAAAGACAGCCTCGCCGCTCTCGCTGCGAAACTGTCCTTAAACGTTGAAACTGAAAATCCTTGAGCTAGAGGGTCGACTTAGAAACCGTATCCGAAAGCAAACCCCATCCAAGGAGTGAATTTGCGAGCGGCAATTCCGTAAGCAGTCACTCGGAAAAGAAATCCATTATCGCCGCGGTTCTCGTAACCCAGCCCGACCGTTGGCATGACGTTCGAAGAAGGAATCTCTAGGCTCCCCGTTGAGGTTTCCGTATTCTTCACGGACGAGTGATTCGTGATGAGAGTCGCTCCGGCAGTGAGAAAGAGCGAACCTTGCTCTTTTGCGAAGTAATAGTTCATGTAAACGGGAATCATCGTCGCCGACTTTCCACTATCGATGTCGGTATTCAAAAAATTCGTCGAAACCGTCCCGACGCCCGCTCCTACCGCGATATTCTCGTTCACTACTTGGTCGAATCCGACTGTGTAAAGCATGGTCCGGCCGAGTACCTCAATGGAAACCGCACTTGGATAAGTGACGCGAGTATTCGCGGCTTGAGCGGAAAGAGCGAAGCCACTGACTGCGGCCAGAAATAGAACCGAAACTTTGAGCGTCGAAAAAAAGCGCATGGAGATCTCCTTGATCGCAAATCATGCGGTGAAACTTTCAGAGAAACAAGCGTCCGAACGTTTAGGAGAAAATGAGTACCGCCCAATTCTAATAGATCTTCCAGACGCGTGATCCGCCTCCGGATGCAATCCGTACGCAATCTCTAGATGTGCCGCTCGATCCAGGGAATTGCGACCATGTCCCACCGAAAGACAAAGAAAGCGGCCGTCAAAGCAAAAAAGAAGATCGAAACCACCAGCATCTTTTTCATCCGTCCCCTATTTCCGCGTCGGCGAAAAATAAAAGCCATCTCTCCGAAAATAAGGAAAAGAGGAAGGGTCCAATAGGGTAAAAACTTCACGGCTAAAAGAAGGGTCTGCATCATCGACTCGGCCTCCTTTGGTTAAGGTGCAAGTCTCGGACTACGGAAATGGGGTATCGAAAGCTAACTCCATTTTAGCAAACTGAATCCGCTTTAGGAGTGCGTCAATTTTGACTCTTAGCTGAAATATCCGCGAAGTGCCGCAACCTGATCCGTTTTTTCCCAAGAAAAATCGGCGTCTTCTCGGCCAAAATGCCCATAAGCAGCGGTTTGGGAATAAATCGGGCGGAGCAAGTTCAGTGAGTCGATGATTCCTGCTGGACGGAGGCGGAAAATTTCTTTCACTGCCGCTTCTATTTTTTCAATCGGAGCTTTTTCAGTCCCAAACGCATTCACCATGACGGAAACGGGTTCCGCGACTCCGATTGCATAAGCGAACTGTACGAGGCACTTATCTGCGAGACCAGCGGCAACCAAGTTCTTCGCCACGTAGCGACCCATGTAGCAAGCCGAACGGTCCACTTTCGATGGGTCTTTCCCAGAGAATGCGCCTCCGCCATGAGCGCCGTGACCGCCGTAGGTGTCGACAATGATTTTACGACCCGTGAGTCCACAATCACCCATCGGCCCACCGATGACGAAACGGCCAGTCGGATTAATGAAGTATTTCGTTTTAGAATCGATCATCGAAGCAGGAAGCGTTTTTTTAATCACTTCTTCGAGAACCGCATCGTGAATTTGTTTTTGAGAAACTTCTTCGTCGTGTTGAGTGGAAACCACAACGGCATCGATGCGCTTCGGAATTCCATTCTCGTATTCAACCGTGACTTGGGTCTTTCCGTCAGGACGGAGCCACGCCAGAGTCTTATCCTTGCGGACTTCTGAAAGCCGGTAAGCCAATTTATGTGAGAGGTCGATCGAGAGCGGCATGAAGTTCGCCGCTTCACGAACGGCGTAACCAAACATGATTCCTTGGTCGCCGGCACCCTGCTCTTTATAAAGGCCTTCTCCGACGTTCACTCCGAGCGCAATGTCCGGGGACTGGCGATCGAGGGTAACCATCACTGCACAAGTCTTGTAATCAAAACCCTTTGCAGAATCGTCGTAACCGATTTTTTTAATCGCTTCACGAACGACCTGTGGATAGTCGATGCGTGCATTCGTCGTCACTTCTCCAGCGACCACGACGAGCCCGGTGGTCACCAAAGTTTCACAAGCAACCCGGGAACGTGGATCCTGGGTCAAAAGACCATCCAGCACGGCATCCGAGATTTGATCCGCAATTTTATCCGGATGACCTTCGGTCACAGATTCGGACGTAAAAAGGTAATGGCTCATGAATGTGCTGGCTCCAGGGATTCGAATGCAGTTTTAAACGAGCGAACGATTAAAAATTAATCGATATGAACAGGGAAGCGCGGGGTGGTGCCTTTGTTCTGCTGTTCTTTTTTGCGGTCTTTGCCTTTGTTGTGTTGGCGGGTCTTGCGGGCGTTGCGGGTCTTACCAGTACGTGACGTCATGATCTTGGGTCCTTTTGATTGATCGAATGAGGTTCGGAACTTAGCGTAAGTGTTCGCCTCGGTCAATCAAGTCTCTGGCCGAACTCTTGCGTCTCACTCTTCCTTTCACGAAGGGAAGCCTATGCCGAGTGTCTATTTTTCAGACTTGCATCATAATTTGCCGCAATCGTCGATGACGCATACTGTTCCGCTGCCTCCGTGGCAGCGAAATGGGTTCAGAAACGGGCTCAGAAAGTGGTTAAGAAGAATGCTCAAAAAAACCCTCTCCATCACTTTTCTCTCTGCCTTCCTTTTCGCTGGCTTGGGGTCGGAATTCGCGTCGGGAGAAGGAAGAACTCATGGACAGGAGGTCCCCAGCGGCAACTCCGAACGCCCCCCCGTGATCCTTGCCCAAGGCGAACAACGGCTCATCACTGTGCCGGGCTTGAAACGGTTTTCGTTGGGGTCGCCGATTCTCAGAACCCTGGCGTCACCTGGGGGAAATAAAGATTTGATCCTGATGAAGGCCGTGTCGCCTGGACTCACCGACCTTTGGGTATGGAAAACGGACGGTTCACGTGAACATCGGTCGATCGAAGTACGGGCTTGGAAAAAAGGGCCGCTCACGGATCTCGAAAAAAGATTGAGTGATTTGAGAGAAGTAGAAATTTGGATCGGGGGCACTCCAGAGACCGGCAAAGTCACTTACACCGTGCAAGGCCTCATTACGACGCTCGCTGAAGCAAAACGGGTGGGAGACTTACTCGCGGCATTTCCCACCGAACTTTTGAATCAGGTGACATTTTCGGACTCGCTCTACCGAGAAGGAGAAAAAGGACTGAGAGCTTGGCTCGCAAAGAGTTCCTATAAAGACGACATCGAGTTACTCGCAGAACCAGCGACCAAGACTTTAGTCGTCCGCGGCGGATTACCCGACTCAACCCTTCGAGCAGGAGTCGAAAAAAGTTTACGCGAAATTTTTCCGCTCACTCGGTTGGAAATCGACTCAATGCCAGACCGTAACCCAACCATCCACTTTAAGGTCTTCCTCCTCGAGCTCAGAAAAAACCGTTCGCGCGCGCTCGGTGTCGACTTTCCGGGCGTCTTTCCGAATGCGCTCCGAATTTCTCATCTTGGCATCCATACCGCACTTTCGATTGAGGCGGCGATCCAAGCCCTCGAAAACGATGGCTCAGCCCGAGTTCTCTCCCAACCTGAACTCGTGGTTCGCGCGCCTGGAGAAGCAGAGCTGTTCGCCGGCGGAGAAATTCCAATCCAAAGTAAGACGGTCTATTCATCCCGAGTGGAATGGCGATCTTACGGCCTTTCATTGAAACTGAAAGTCCATGGAGCATCTGGAAGAAAAGTGCGTGCGGATATCCAGACGGAAGTCAGCCACCTCGACGGAGCCGCCACGGATGACCACATTCCCGGTCTGCAAGCAAACCGGATGAAGACTCAAGTCGATGCGACTTTCGGACAACCGCTCCTTCTCTCCGGGCTATTGCAAGAAGGGGTCAAGAAGGCAGCAAAAGGACTTCCTTTTCTCAAAGACATTCCCGTCCTAGGTCTGCTTTTTGGTTCGAGTGATTACCTGGAGGATCGATCCGAGCTGGTCGCCGTCCTGCTCCCTTCGCGCACCTTGCCCGAAGCGCCGCGAGCAGCACTCGAGATCGATCGGCCGGTAGGAAATGTCCCTCTCTCCCGAAATTGGATCAGTCCCTCGGAAGAAATCGCTCTCCGAAACACGAAAGAATTTCCCTGGAACGCGTTTGAGGACAGCCCGCTCGAGTCTCCGACCGAAGGCATTCCATTCGGAGAAACTCATTCGGCCGATTCTCATTTAGCTGTAGAGGCATTCCAGCCATGACACCCCTTCATCCAGCGCTCGAAGGCTTTTTTCAGGATAAAACGGCGACGGATGCCTGTTTTTCCGCTCGTTCATTTGCGGTGGACCGAGGTGAGGGCCTGCGCCTCGACTCCTCCGTAAAGTTGGCCGAGGACGACTTAAAGAATTGGGTCCTCCTCGCCATCTCTCGCGCCGGAAAATCGTTCGATGCGAAATCACCTTTTATCGACCTCGTGTTGCCCGAAACGCCTTCTTGCTCGTTCCGCCACAGGCTTCATGCGATCTTCCCTCCCCTGGCACCGGATGGATTGATGGTTTCACTTCGAAAGCTTCCGTCATCAAGAACCTTCGACCCTGTTTGGACGGACTCGCCTTATTACCCCTCGCTCCGGGAAATCGTGAGATCGAAACAAACTCTACTGATCTCGGGTTCCACCGGAAGCGGAAAAACTCGGTTGATGAACGAGCTTCTTTCTGAGATCGCCAGCGAAGAAAGGCTGATCGCCTTAGAAGACACGCCAGAACTTGCTCCCTGCCATCCCCAGTTTTTCACTCTGCTTTCCCGTTCGGCGAACGCCGATGGCTTCGGAGAAATCCCGCTTCGAACCCTTCTGAAGCAAACCCTCCGGATGCGTCCCGACCGAATTCTCCTCGGCGAGATTCGCGGAAACGAAGTGCTCGACCTTCTGCAATCTCTAAATACCGGACATCAGGGAACCCTCGCGACTCTCCACGCGAACTCTCCGAGGGAAGCTTTAAAAAGAATCGAAGTGCTTTGTTTACTCGCGGCCGGTACTTCGCTTCCGCTTTCCGCGCTTCGGGAGCTTCTTGCGGGCGGCATTCGGTGGATTGTGCAGGTGGAGCGCACGGCTGAGGGCCGAGTGATCCGTGAACTCGTCGAAGTCGCGGGAAGAGAAGGAGACACGATTCTCCTTCGACCAAAATCTCCCGTTACGCAGCTCCTTCAGCTGAAGTTCGGTGAACTCCACCGGTCGGGATAGTACAGTCGTGACGATGAGAAAAAAACCGAAAGCCATCCACGCTGTGGGAATCCTCACAATGTCTCCAAGCTAGATGAAACGGATAGGTAAAGTGCGAAACCCAGAAGGGCCAGGATGCCCGGAGCGGTCAGCAAAAAAAGCGGCTTCAGCGCGCGGGTAGGGAGAAGCTGGAGTTCGCGTTCTTGAAAAGCACGCACTTCCGCGCGGGTAGCTGAGATCACCGATTCGATACGCTCGGAGCACGGCTGGCCATCCCAGAGGGATGCTTGCATGGATTTTTTATAACCAATCCCCGTTTGAATCAGCGCTTGCCGTAAGTTTTTCGCCACAAGGTCGGTCGAACCAGTCGTCGTCTTCCAAGGATCAGCCACCCACTCTAGAAGGAGTTCGGCTGGCAAAAGCGGAACCGACTCCGTCCATGCGCGGTCGGGAGCGCGCCCCAGTCGGAGTAAAGCAAGAAACCGCTCTCCAAACACGAGCGAGTCCAACATCCAGGTTCTTTCACTGAGTTTCAGACCTCCCCACCTCGCTCCCTCGGCCATTTTCCAAATCCATGCACCGGAAACAACCCCCATCAAGAGGGCCACCCCCGTGGCCCCCCACCAGATGCCGCCAGACGCTTCGACCTCAGGGAGCAGAAATCGAAGGAGAACCGCAAAAAGCGGAGCCAATGAACCGCAGACGCAAGCTTGGGCAATGGCCTGCGCACTCCGCGCACGAGCTTCTTGGAGAGATTCGAAGTGCCTCCTTGCCAGCTCTCGAAATCGCTTTAAAGTGGGGACCACGGCTGCCCCTTCGCTCCGGAGGAGTGTGAGGCAATCGTAAGACAGTGTGTTCCATGGAGCTTCTAGACGCTTCAGGGCGAGCCACCGTTCATCCGCGGGAACGAGGCCCGTGGAGAGTGTTTCCTCTAACTCGTGAAAGAGCGTTTCAGCGGCGCGAATGCCCTGCCCTTTCGACTCACGTATTTTTCGCGGCAAATTTTCGAACGCCGCTTGGGCCGCATAAAAGCCTGCAAACAAAGACAGAAACCAAGTTAGGGCAGCGAAGGTCATGAAGCCTCCGGACGCAAGAGAAGTGCCGATTGTTGAAGACCCCACCCCTAACCTAAGCAGAGGAAAAAGGGGCGCTCTTGATGCCGACGCCTTGGGACACACCTCCGTGATGTGGGTTCTGAAATAAGATGTGTGTTCTTAACTAACCCGGGGACTGAACGAACAGACGAGCTGAAAACTAAACTGTCCAATAAGTAGAAATCGGCACTTCCCCACCCACGGTGAGTTCAGGAATTCGAAGCGTCGGTTGGGCATCCGTCACCGGTGCTCCCTGACCATCTTTCCCGCAGGTGCCGGTCGCAAAACCAAGGTCAGTGCCCACACGGTCCACAGTCTCCAGTACCTTCGGTCCATTTCCGACTAAGGTCGCGCCGCGAATGGGCTCCGCGATTTTTCCGTCCCGGATGAGGTAACCCTCGGTTACTGCGAAAACAAAATCTCCCGTAACCGTGTTTACTTGGCCACCACCCATCGATTTCACGAAAATTCCCCACTTCGTATCCCGAAGAATCTCTTCGGGATCGTCTTTTCCAGGAGCGATGTAAGTATTCGTCATGCGAACAATCGGTTTATGCCGAAAAGTTTCCCTTCGACCATTTCCGGTTGCTGGAAGGTCAAACTTCATCGCAGACACCCGGTCAACGAGGTAGCCTTTCAGAATGCCATTCTCAATCAGCACGTTCTTTTGGGACGGAGTTCCCTCGTCGTCGAAAGTGTAGGAACCCCGGCGCTCTGGCATCGTTCCATCGTCGAGTACAGTGATCAGCTTCGATGCGACTTGTTGCCCGATTTTTCCCTGATAAACAGAGAGGCCATTGCAAGCAAGATCCGCCTCCAAGCCGTGCCCGACTGCCTCGTGAATCATTGTCCCACCCGCTTCCGCAGCCAACACGACCGGCATCGATCCGCTCGGTGCCGCTACAGCGCGGAGTAAAACTTTCACGCGTCGGGCCGCTTCGCGAGCAATCGATTCAGGTGTCGTCTTATCGAAAAACTCAGTGCCGACAAACCCACCATCGGATTCGTAAGCGCTCTCGACTCTGGCGTTTGCCCCCTCGCCCGATTGGCCGATCACCTCGACCGCCATTTGCAAATAGGTCTTCTCGTCTTTCGAAATGACTCCATCGCTATTTATCACGAGCACCTTCCGCAAACTATCCAGCACCACGGCGGTCACTTGGCGGGCGTCTGGCAAAACTTCCCTAGCGCCTCGGTTGGCGCGTTCGGCGAGCGCAACCTTATCCTTCAAAGAAATCGAACGGGGCGAGGTCCCGATGCGGTAGTCCGCAATTTCTCGAGACTTGGCTTCCGTCTTCCGCCATTCGATTTTTTCGGTCGATGGAGACTTTGCTTTTACAGCTGCAGACAATGCGGTCGCGACGCCTTCGATCGAACTCTGTGAAAGGTCAGTCGTGTACCCATAGACGGAACGGTTATCGAACAAAATCCGTAATCCGACTCCGCGGTCGGTGCCGTCGACGATGCGTTCGATTTTTCCGTCTTCGTAAAAAACTCGGGAAGCTTCCGTATCCTCAAAGAAAAGTTCCGCAAGCGCCCCTCCGTTTCGAAGGGCGGTCCGGAAGATGGCTTCAACATCTAAATTTCCCGGAATACCAAAAGCACTCGTCGCTTCGCTCAACAGATTAGGAATTTTGTTTTGATTCTGGAGATTCGGGGAGGACATAGCATTCACCTTCTAGTTGGGTTACGAGGTCCGCCAAAATCCGGTCGACCTCTGAAATAAATCCGATCGGTACGATCAGCTCGATGTCTCGGTGCCGATCCCCCGGGCGGTGCTCTAAGGTTGAGTAAGCACAAACTCCCTCGGACGCTTCCAGCACCGTATAAACAAAAGCGGAGTCTTCGCTGCGAAGACGGATCCATTTCAATATGGACTGGGTCGGATCGTTCGGAATATTCATAGGAGTCGACTTTGACGGGTTTGCCATTTGCGCTTACTCTATTATGGAATGAATTCACGGAAGAATCCATCGGTTGTCCGCACATTGGCCACGTTATCGCTTACGCTCGCAATCACTGGCAGCGGATGCGCGTCGATTTTTTCGCGCGGAGAGGGCTCAAACGCAAATCGAGCCGAAAACAGCTTTCCCGCGATGGAAGAAAATTCTGCGAAAGAAGGAAACGCTTCGGCCGGAGCGATCGATCCTCGGTTAAAAGATCAGAAAATTCTGAGCTTAGAGAACACCGTGATCTCGCTGAACACTCGCATTGCCGGACTCGAGGGAAAGCTTCGAGCAGCGGCCGATCACCCCGTTCTGACCGACAGCGTTCGTCAAACGAATGACCATTCTCGAAATTTCAACGCGGGTTCCGCCGTCCATTCCACTGTGGCAGCGAATGACCCCGGTGCCGGTTTCGTGAACGACGCAAAGGTCCGCGGCTTCCAGCAAGGCCGAATCCTTTTTGACCAAGAAAAATATCCCGAAGCGATCCTGGCCTTCTCCGCATTTCTCGAACAAAACGAAACTCATCCGCTCGCGGGTTCCGCTCAATATTTCATCGCGGAAAGCTACTTTCTCCAAAATGATTATTCGGTTGCAGATCAGGAGTACCGGAAACTCTCCCTCCGCTATCCGAAATCGTCGCGAATGAGTTTCGCGCTCGTCCGACTCGCCCAGTGCAGCGAGAAACTCGGCAAAATGGACGACGCTCGCAAGTATCGCAATCAAGCGGAAGGACTCTTCCCTAAAAGTCCCGCGCTCTGGGTGAAAGCTCCGATTACCACCCCTTCCGCTTCTCTCCAAACCGCCACTAGCCTCGCTCCGATTGCCACTGTGCCGATGTCGGATGGAATGGCGCTACCAGAAGTAGAACGTCCCCGAGTCGAAACTCCCCGCGTGGAAGTGCCGCACGTCGAAGCTCCTCAGGTAGAGGTACCGCACGTTGAAATTCCAAAAGTCGATACTCCCGTGGTGGTTGCCCCACACGTCGAGATGGCTACCGATTTAGATGGTCCGCCATCAGGAGCCGGCGGTTGAAAACACGCTTTTCCAAAAATCATCAGCGAGTGATCTGCGTTGCGCTTTTTGCGCTCTCCTCGGCCTATCGATCTTCCACCGTATCCGCGGCGATCGATCCAGAGAAGGAATCGACGCGAATTTCTCAGGGATTGAAAGCCTACTCCGACCAGGACTGGATCCAAATCGCCGGGGAGAGGTCTTCTGAGAAATACGAAATTGTAAAAGGTGACACACTTTGGGGCGTTTCGGAGCGTCTCTTTGGCGATGCGAAAGTGTGGCCGAAAATTTGGGAGATCAACAATTCCGAAATTCTAAACCCCCACATGATCGAACCACGCTGGTCGCTCATTTTTAATTCGGGCAGTGGGCTTGCACTTCCAAGCGTGAGTCTGAAGAGCACCGGAGTGACGACGGTGAAGAGTCATTACACAGTCGATAAGGACGACCGTGCCGGGTCCGTATGGGACGAAAAAACTCCGATGCCCGGTTCCGAGTGGAAAAAGCTCCCTCGCCAAAAATGGGAAAACGTTCAAACCAATCTCCCACCGAATATCGACAAAGACGGTTTTGACACGAGAAACCGCGTTTACCTGCGGAAACCCGCCACGGGCCTGATGCTGCCCCACTGGGTGTCTTGCGAGAAAATCGAGCCTCACGCAACCGTGGAAGGCACCCGCTCACTCACTCGCTACGTTTACCGAGGCAGCGAAATCACGATTAAGCCGGGTAAAACACCCCTAGACACGAACGCGATTTACACGATGCTCGACGCCATACCCACCGAGCTCACGTCGGACGGTCGAGCGGCTCTTTCTTACGAAATCGTGGGAAAAGTGAAAATTCTCGGTCTCCAAAATGGGACTTACATCGGCGAAATCATCAGCGCCCAAGGTCCTATTGAGCGCGGATCAGCCCTCGTCCCCGAAATCTCGCGAGTGGAAAAAATTCCGCCAGTGGCGGGGGCTACGGCCGTTTCTGGAACGGTTCTCGCCGATCGCCGCACTTCTGCATTCATGTCCGGCCAAAATAAATGGGTTTACATCGACCGAGGAACGGCCGACGGCGTCGACCGCGGGATGATTTTCCGAATTTTCCAGAACCAAGATCCTAAGACAGGAAACCCCCTGACCAAAGGCGATGTCTTCGTCCAAGGAGATGTGCAAATCATCCAAGGCTGCGGTCGGTTTTCGATCGGGATGTTTGTTTGGAGCCGCGGCGAAGTTCCGGATCGCTACTCTGGTCAGCTCATGACCGATATCGCGGACGAAAAAGTCCGTTTCTACTTTAATGGCGAAGTCTCCGACATCGACCTCGCGGAAAAACCGGCACTCACCCGGCCTTCAGGAATCGTGGATTTACCTCCGCAAACCGAAAGCGCAAGCGAAGCGAACGTCGGGCCGGGATTGAATCCGGATGTGCTCACTCCTGCCCCCGAACTTCCGGCACCAGAAACCGACGGAGACGACTGGTTAGACAAACTCGATAACCACCAAGAGTTGAAGAGCGAAGAAGAAAATGAATTGAAAGAGCTCGAAACTTTTAAAGAGAGCGGTACGGGAAATCAAGCCGCCCAGAGCATGGAAACTCCCAACAAAAGTTCGGCCGAGGCCCTACCTTCTCCACCTGCGTCGGAAGAAGGTTTGCCATCGCTTGATACGAAAGCAAATTCTGCGGCTGCGCCGGCAAACCCTGTCGAATCAATGGAGACGTTACCGCCTTCGGCTGCGGCAAAAACCACTCCTTTGCGAGCAACTCCCACGAATTCGACCTCCCAAACAACAGAAAGTGTCCCGGCTGTGAATGTCCCGAGAGCCGCGAGTGCCACTAAGAGCGCGAAGTCCCCCACTCGAGCTAGTGGATTTGTCGTGCCCCCAGTTCATTCGGAAGCGGCTAAGGCCGCACCCGCCGAGGCGCCGCTATTTGATCCGGCGAGTGATCCGATGATCGATCCGACGGCTCAAAATGGATTTGGAGACCTGCCCCCTCCGCCATCAAACGAATTTCCAGCAGAGGATCCGGTTGCGAAAACGCCGGCTCAGGTGATGAAAGCCGCACCGATGAAATCTGCCAGCGGTCCGAAAAAGAGTCCGGCGCTTTCGCCGACGGCTCCGTTCGGAGAAGACCCGACGGAAGGCTTGCCGCCTCTCTAAGTGGTTTTTGAAAGTGGCTTCTAAGAAATAGGTTTGGTTCGGGAGAGAAGTCGGTATCCGGCTTGCTACTCGATTCTCATGAAAACCTCATCCACCGATTCGATCGTTACCCGAGAACTGAGTACTCTGCTCCATCCGCTTTACGCCGACGTGCCCTCACCTCCGATGCGTCTTTGGGTCGAAGGCCGCGAGTCAGCCTTCGCTCTTTTTGAACGACTGCCGCGCGATGGCCTGGCGGTCGTTGGAACTCGGTCTCCGGACCGGCGGTCGGTTTACCTCGTCCAAGAATCCCTGCGGTCGCTCCGCGGTACGGGACGAATCATCATTTCGGGTCTGGCTCGGGGGATCGACTCGGCCGCGCATGAAGCCGCGCTGGCGGCAGGGCTTCCCACCATCGCGGTCCTTGGCTGCGGAATCGAACAAACGTACCCCCCCGAAAATGCGCGCCTCAGGGCCCGAATTCTGGATGCGGGCGGACTGATCGTCTCGGAATTTCCGCCTTCCTCCACGATTCATCCGTCCTATTTCATCCAAAGAAATCGACTGATCGTCGGCTATGCGCAGGCCGTCTGGATCGTGCAGTCCGGTTACCGGTCGGGAGCACTGAATACCGCTGCTCGCGCAAAAAAAATGAGGCGCGATCTTTACGTGACCCCATCGTTCCCGGGCGACCCGTCTTTTTTAGGAAACGAGAGTCTGCTCAAGAAAAACGAAGGAGAGTTTTCATTCTGGAATGCCGAATCTCTCGCCTCTACCTGGATCTCACTCTTTAGCGAGATCGAAATGAATCGACGAGAAACGGCCGATGCAAAGCCACTCGATCTTTTACTTGAGATCGAGCATGGCATTCGCGAAGGACGATCTTTGCTTTCGATTCTTGACCAAAGATCCACCCGCACGGGTGAGCCCGTCGAAGAACTCATCGAAAAAGTGGAGCGCTCGGCATGGTCTTGATCCCATCGGTCGTAGAAAGTGATAGCACGGATCCATGAATCTCGAATCGAACTTTAACCCCGCTCTCCCCGGAATCGCATGGATTCAACATGGAGACCTCGCGTGGGTGGAATTCCAGACTCCTCTGAAAAGTGCCGCGATTAATCTCATCGAGAGGATTTATTTTTCGGAACCTCGGGCACGTGAAATTTTGCGCGAACGCATCTTTTCAAACGTCCCCGCCAGCATCACTGATCTGGAAACCGTGAAAGTCGGTGCTAAAAGGATCACGTCTGGAGCCCGGGAAATTCCGGAAAAGATCCAGGCCCTGTTAACCACCAAGATCGAAAATCAGGACAGAAAACTGACCCTTCCCCCTCCGTTTGAAATGGGGAGCGACTTTGAAAAATTTGGTTTGAAACGTCACGAAAAAATAGAACCGGCTGGGATAGCCGCGATTCTTGAATGCCTCAAAATGAAGGGGCTGACCGGAATCAGTCGCTCCACTTCAGATCGCGCGGTTTCCGCGCTCCTCGTGGATGCCGAGTTCATGCCCATCGCTGCGGCTTGGAATACCAATTCCCTCATTCGCACTCGTCACGCGGAGTGGAACCTACTCGATAGCTGGGGAAAGCCTATCCCCAGAAACGCGAAACTCTTCGTTAGCTTAAAGCCTTGCCGGATGTGTGCGGCTCGAATTTGGGAATCGGTAGAAAGTCCGTCTGATTTCGAAGTCACTTATTTCGAAAACGACCCCGGTCCATTCGCCCAAAACACCATGCTGGATTCGGGATCCGCCGCTCGGAGGAGACACCTCGGAGCGGCGGATCCGCATTATCATCTGGAAAACATGCGGATGGTTTACTGAACCCAGAGCGAAAAAAATTCAGCGCGGCCCGCCTCGATTATTTCTTAGATGTCTTTGAAATCGCGAACCAGCGCTTTTTTACGCTCATGTCGAGCGATCCCGAGTTCGACAAGTTTCGTCAGCAGCTCCGCATAGGGAAGACCGCTGGCCTCCCACATTTTCGGATACATCGAAATCGACGTGAAGCCCGGAAGCGTGTTCACTTCGTTGAAGTAAAATTCGCCGGTGACTTTATCGAGGAAGAGATCGCAACGCGCGAGACCTTCGCATTCGAGCGTCGTAAAAACATTGCGCGCGATTTCTTGCGCCCGCGCAAGCTGCGCCGGAGTGAGGTGCGCGGGGATGAGAAGTTCCGCGCCGTTATCATCGAGGTACTTCGCTTCATAGGAATAGAATTCGTGATTTGCGTTCACCTCTCCGGCGATCGACACTAGGGGCGGCTCTCCGTATTTCGGATTCTCCAGCACCGAAAGCTCGATTTCGCGCGCGGGAATGGCTTTCTCAACGAGCACTTTTACATCAAATCGAAAAGCGTCTTCGACTGCCGCATTGAAGTCAGCCGCTGACTTTACTTTGTGAACTCCAACGCTGGAGCCTGAATTCACCGGCTTGACGAAACAAGGGAAGCCGAGTTCTTTTTCTGCCCGGGCCAGGATTTCTTTCTTTTTTGCAGACCACTCGCCTTTGCGTAAACAGAGCGAAGGAACAACCGGCAATCCCGCCGCCGCGACTAAACGCTTCGCAACGTCTTTATCCATTCCGACCGCGCTTGCGAGGACTCCGCACCCCACGTAAGCGACCTCTGCGAGTTCAAAAAGGCCTTGGGCCGCGCCGTCCTCACCGTTCGTTCCGTGCATGACGGGAAAAATAATATCAAAAGACGAAGCACTCGCCCCTTGCGACACCACTCCGGTCACAGACGCATCGGGGTTCGCGGGCAACGAAACTTCCGGCAGGTTCCGAAAGATCGGAAGCGAAGCGGAGTCCGACGTGAGCGCCTCGGGTCCGGCTTGATGCCACTTTCCGTTCTTATCGATTCCGATGGGAAGGATTTCGAACTTAGAACGGTCCAAATTCCGTATGACGCTAGCCGCCGAGCGCAGTGCGACTTCATGTTCTCCAGACCGACCCCCGTAAAGCACTGCCACGCGAATTTTTTTCATCTGCCCTCTAGTCTACTCGCTTCCCTTGAAACTCCAAAGCATTCGGGCTTAGAGTGCGGAAAGCCTTTTCAAAACGACCCGTCAGGGGAAGGAAATGTCGAGTATGTCGGCAAGCACGAAGCATGATCTGAATTCGCATCTCTGGGACACAAGCGCCCTTTACCGCGACTCCGTTATCCAGTTGGATGAAGCCGCGCGAGTAATGAACCTCGACCAAAATATCGCTGAACGTTTAAAAGTACCGAAACGTGCGATGATCGTGTCCGTTCCGATCCGTTTGGATAACGGTTCGATTAAAGTTTTCGAAGGATACCGAGTCCAACACAACATGACCCTCGGGCCCGGCAAAGGCGGGATCCGCTTCCATCCAGAAGTGAACCTCTCCGAAGTCGCAGGACTGGCGATGCTCATGTCCTTTAAATGTTCGTTGGCTGGCCTTCCGCTCGGCGGCGCCAAAGGGGGAATTCGGGTTGATCCAAACCAACTTTCTCGCCAAGAACACCAGAGTTTGATGCGTCGTTACACGACTGAGATCAATATGATCATCGGTCCGGATAAAGACATTCCGGCACCGGATATCGGAACCGATTCCCAGCACATGGCTTGGATGATGGACACCTTCTCCCAAGAGAACGGTTACACCATTCCGGGCGTGGTGACGGGTAAGCCAGTCGAGATCGGCGGATCTTTAGGGCGGGCTGAATCCACGGGACGCGGCGTGATCTACACCGTACAGCATGCGGCAAAGCACCTTCACAAAGTCGGTAAAGCCGGACCGAAAATCGATGCATCGACCACCGTCGCTGTTCACGGTTTCGGGAAAGTCGGAGCGGTCGCCGCGCTGGAAATTTACAACCTCGGATGTAAGGTTCTAGCCGTATCGGATTGGAAAGGTGCGATTCTGAATAAGAACGGCCTGAATATTCCGAAGGTGATCGAGTGGGTCGTGAAAAACGGCACCGTCGTCGGATATGCGGAGGCGGAAGAAATTTCTAATGCCGATCTCCTCGCCTTGAACGTGGATGTTCTAATTCCTGCCGCGATCGATGGTGTCATTACGGAAGAGAACGTCTCGACCGTGAAAGCGAAAATCATTGCGGAAGGCGCAAACGGTCCGGCAACTGCGGGCGCATTGAACCAGTTGGAAGAGCGCGGAGCCTTCATTATTCCAGACGTTCTCTGTAACGCCGGCGGGGTGATCGTTTCGTACTTTGAATGGGTCCAAGGTCTGCAAAACTTCTTCTGGAATGAAGCCGAAGTGAACGAAAAGCTCGCCGAAGTCATGGATAACGCCTTTAAACGCGTAATGGACCAACAGATGAAGTACAAATGCGGAATGAAGACCGCTGCGCTCATCACCGGAGTCGATCGCTTGAATAAGGCGATGTTGCTTCGGGGTCTGTTTCCTTAATCCGGTTAATCACTTTTCTAAAAATAAAAAACCCGCGGGCTTCTGGACCGCGGGTTTTTTATTTTATCGCTGGAGTCCGAGCTCCTTCATCTTAAGCTGGAGTCCTTTTCGGGAAAGCCCAAGCGCTTCAGCCGCTCGAGTGACATTACCACCTGTCTCGGAGAGCGCTTTGCTAATCAGATCGCGTTCGGCGGCCTGGGTTTGGAGACGAACTGCTGCTTTAAACGTCATTCCGGAAGCTTGGGGAGCGCGCCGCTTCTCGCCGTCTGAGCGCTCTCCTTCAGGCTGACCCTCTTCTTGAAAAATTTCCTCTGGCAAATCCCGAAGTGTGATCTCGGTAGAATCACTCAAGAGAACCAAACGCTCCAAGGTGTTCTCCAGTTGACGAATATTTCCCGGCCACCGGTACTGCGAAATTTGCTGGCTGGCTTCCTCATCCAATCGCTGCACTTGTCGTCCAAACTTTTCGTTGAACCGAGCGATGAAATGCAGCGCAAGCGTGGGAATGTCCTCGCGTCGCTCGCGTAACGGAGGAAGGGGAATGCGAATGACATTCAATCGGTGAAAAAGATCTTCTCGGAATGTCCCTTGCGCGACGGCTTTCACTAGGTTTCCGTGGCAGGCAGCGATGATTCGCACGCTTACCTGAATCTTTCCGAAGCCACCGACTCGTTCGATTTCTTGGTCTTGGATCGCACGAAGGAGTTTCGCTTGGGCTTCGAGCGGCAACTCTCCGACTTCATCGAGAAAAAGCGTACCCTCATGCGCGAGTTCGAATCGCCCCGGACGGGAAGCCACCGCACCACTGAAGGCACCCTGTTCAAATCCAAAAATTTCACTTTCCATCCACTCCAGAGGAATGACGGCACAATTCACTTTGATAAAGGGTTTATCGGAACGAGCGGACCGCGCATGAATTTCCTGAGCCACCAACTCCTTCCCCGTTCCGGTTTCTCCGTCGAGCAATAGTAGCGAATCTACGAGGGCCACTTTATCGACAGTGCGCCGGAGTTCCTTCATCACGGAGCTCTCTCCCAAAAAAGCGACTTCTAATTCAGCCGTCCTTTGCTCAGAAGAATGTTTCTTGAAAGGGGTTTTTTCCGAAGTCGATCCAGAAATTTCCGACAACGGTGCTGGTTCCTTCTCACTTTCACCGTGCGTGCGGACTGCTTTTTCGATCACCGCTAGAAGCTCGGCTTGATCGAATGGTTTAGAAATGAAATCAAACGCACCTTTTTTCAGGGCTGAAACGGCACTTTCGACCGTTCCGAAAGCTGTAATCATGACCACCGGGACTTGGGGCTGGTGGCGTCTGGCGTGGGATAGAATTTCCATTCCTCCCTGACCTGGCATGTAGAGGTCAGTAATAATCGCGTCGAAGGCTTCACTCTCGATCACCTCTACTGCTTCCCTGGCATCCGTGAAAGCAAGGACTTCGAATCCCGCGCGTTCAAGCATCGCTTGGATCACGAGCACCATATTTTTTTCGTCGTCGATGACGAGGACGCGCCCTTTCATGATGCATCCTTCCTAGTCACTGGCGAAAACAGCGGTAAAATAATTCGAAATTGGGTGGTGACGCCAGGAACGGACTGCACTTCCATCATCCCACCATGCGCCTGAATGATTTTCCGGCAGATGGATAATCCCAGGCCGCTTCCGGCAGGGTCGGTGGTGAAGAACGGTATGAAAATCTTCTCGAGATTTTCACGCGCGATTCCGGGACCATTGTCTTCGACAGTCACACGAACCATCGAACGAAGATCTGCAGTCTCGAAAGCATCGATGGACACAAGCACCCGCTTCTCTCCAAACTCTTCGGATACGTCCCATTTCTTCAGAGCTTTAAAAGCGTTTTGAATTAAGTTCAAAAGCACTTGGTGAATTTGCTCCGGGGCGCAACGAATCTTCGCAGTCAGTAGAGATGACTGAACCCTGAGGTCGACATCACTGGGCGCAGTGGTCGAAAGCAATGTGACGAGTTTTTGGATCAGGATATTTAGATCCAGTTCCTTGTATTCCCGCACGGCCGATGGTTTCGCATAATCTAAGAACTGAGTGACGACGGCATTCAGCCGGTCCGCTTCCTCGACGATCACCGTGAGAAAACGGCTCTCCGGCCGATTTGCGGAAGGATCGAGGTACTGGGCCGCCCCTTTAATCGCTCCGAGGGGATTCCGGATCTCATGCGCAAGACCGGCTGCCATTTCACCCAAAGTCGCCAAACGTTCGACTTCCCGCTCCCGATCGAAGACCGGTGACTTTTCGATGAGGACGGCAACGCGGTCGGCGAGAGGCTCGATTTCCCTCAAAATAGACCAGTTCGCGCCGTAAGCTTCAGGAGGGACCGGGACATCGAGCACCGCTAGGCCAAGAATCCGGTCTTCGCGTGCAAGGGCAAAAACAATGTTTCCGCCAAGCGCACGCATCGAATCCCGCCAGCCCACGAGACGGGATTTCGTTTCATGGCCAGCCATGCGCTCGATCTCGTTCTCTAACCGTTCTTCGAGTAGGACCTTCGTTTTAGTGCGGGCAAAAAGATCGAAAATCGGATGGTGCAACGGAATTTCTGTCGGTGCGTGAAGGAGCTTTCGCCCGGAACCGACGGAACGTTCGCGACGTAATAATTTCGGATCGGTCGACGGGATATAAAAAGCCAGCCCCTGAGGCTTCAATACGCGGTCTAAAAAGTTTTCAAACACGTTCAGGGAGTCCTTCGGATTCACAACGAGCGAAAGCTCATGGATCGTCGATTCCAACTCCGCTTGGTATGGAGCCGATTTCCGGGTGATCAGCCAATCAATTACAAAGCGAACCCCGCTGCGAATCGGCTCAAGTAAAGTCAGCATGAAAAAAGAAACGAAAAAAGAGTTCAAGAAAAAGAGGGCAAATTCTTTCGTCCAAACCGCGACCAGTGAATAAAGACAGGTCAGCAAGAATGACACCACAACCACGACAAAAAACCTCGATACCAAACTTTGCAGATTCAGGAGGCGTTGTTGGGTAATCGCTTGGGAAAGAAAAAAGAGGTACGCCGCGAGCGCGAGGTTACCCACGATCGGCACCCCAAGCCAAAGTCCCGGAATGTGATCCATCGTCGTGAGGGCTAAGACGAGCAAAGTACTCACATAAAGAAAGATGCGTCGTCGAATCCCGACCACGGGATTCAGCTCCCGATCCTTCATCAACAAAATGAGGGTCTGCACCACGATCAGACCCGGCGTGAAATAAATGATATTTTTGATGAGGTCGTGACGCTCAAGACCGAGATAAACCATCACCGTCATCGACAAGCAGAGAAAGAGCGAACCCCAAAGCAGGATGCGACTACTCACCCACCGATCGATTCGCATCATCGACTGAATGAAAAGAAGGGACGCGGGGGCAAGCCAGGCGTTCAAACTCAGGTGGTATCCGTACCACCCATTCTCCGGATAAACGCTCGAGATGAAGAAAAAGAGCGCCCAAGCGGAGATGACCGTGGTGGCGAATGCGAAACGGATAAAAAGTTTATTGCGGACGTTTCTCGCCAGCGTTGCGAAACCAAGCGAAAAGCTAAAAAGGGATACAAGGAGGGCGGTTTGGGCGAGGGCATCCATGGAGCCCCAGTCATACCCGAACTCCGATTGAAAGTCAGGTAGACAGGGATGAGCCGACACACTCCCGCAGACCTTTTAGGTCCGGTTCAGCCCGCCCCCCTAAGCGGGACTGACCATGTGGCGAATGGAGCTTATTCCAGTGATTCGTTCATCAGGAGGTTCGTACAATGAGTGTCCAAGCGTCGCAGAGCTCGCTTCAACATTTCTGGGCGATAGGGGTAGTGTCGCTTTTTTAACGCCGCATCCGCAACCACCGCTCGGTAATCTTTTCCAGAAATCGATCCCTTTTGGATCAGGGTGCGAGAGACGTCAACCATTTCATTCCAATGCGCAGTCAGGTGAGCATTCGCCATCGAGGTTGCTTCTATGATCACTCCCTCCGCGAATTGGTCGTAAGCGGAATGCATCTTGCCATTCATCACGATTTCGCCTTGCGCATCAGTTAGGGCTCCGGAAATACCTGGAATCAGTCCGCCCTTCAAAGCAACACGCTTAATCAGATCGCGAGATTGTTCGTAATCTCCACCCACTCCGGTATTGGGTTCTCGGCCGATGAGTTGCTCTGCAACAGTCCCCGCAAGTTTAATCGCCACGTCTTTCACGAGCGTCGCGCGGGTCAT
>JACMQW010000073.1 GCA_014376785.1 Oligoflexia bacterium | reverse complement strand
TTTCATACCGCATGGTCGCTTTCTCTTATTTTACAGTCGTGCCTTTTTTCAAAAGATTCAATAGATCGACGAGCGCAGTGTAGCGAATGTCAGAAGCGCTCAACCCTCGTGATCCGTAATCGACGTGGTTTAGCCCCCGAGCCGAGTTCAGCGCGAGTTCTAAACTCTCGAGAAAATTAAATCCAAGCTCGACCAAAGTTTCGTTCATATTCATGCTCATCGACATTCCGTCTAGGCGGGCCACGCTTTCGTCGAATTCACTCGCATCATCCGGAGTGGATGCCTTTGATTGGAGCGAAAGGGCTTCGTTCAAAACTTCTGGTCGCTGCTTTTGAAGCAGGGCTGATTCATTTGCAAACTGCGCAAGCTCTACTCTGAGGGCAGTTGCTTGGTCCATCGCTTTCAAAAGTGCCCCGCCAAACACCTGTGCCACGACTGAATTCGCGACCACATGTCCTGCATCTACCTGGTTCTGAATGTATTCAATCGAAGTGATCAGGTCCTTCCACGTCTCAGGATTCGAAACCCTGGCCGTCATTCGGTGTAACCGATCCGCGTGGGACTTTTCACGCGCGAAGAATTCATCACCAAAAATAGTCCGAGCGACCAGCTGATGAGTTTCTTTACCAGAACGTCGAAACCTCGTTACTGGAGAATCACGCGCGATTTTCAGGGTAGCTTCTCCTGCCGTCGATGCAAAACTAGAAGAAGTCGTGTCGAAGACCTTGGCTAAATTCACCACCACGGGCAGAGAAATTTCGAACACATCGAGCACGTACTTTTTCTCTGATTCATCCGTCAAGGAAGGAAAGTTCGAAGATAGCCAAGCGTAGAACTTTTCCGCGGTCGCTGCCGGTCCTCCGCCTAAAGCGTGAATCGCCTGAATTTCGCGAACCACCCCCGGTAGAAGATAGACGTGCGTGAACGGATTTCCGATCACCGCAGGCGACTTGAGGAGTCCGTGGCAAGGCCCGTCGATGATTCCCGCAAAACTTACGCCGGGCAGAAAGCATGCGGTGACCAGCACGCCCACTAAAATTTTTTCAGTCCGATTCATAAACCCTTAGTTAAACGAACCGCGGACTTTAGGTTTTGGCGTGTTGATTTCGATCTGTAGCTGTTCGGCTGATCTCTCTTGCGAATTCGCCGCTTCTCTCAGAACCTTGATCGCCTCCATGTTCGCAGTGTATCCGTTCACTTCTCCAGTGCGGGACGCTTTAATCATCCCTTCCACTTTCGCGGCATCACTACTGACGGCTGAAGCTCCCGCGATCAATTTCTTTTTCAGCTCATCCGCCGAAGCCTGTCCCGCAGCAGTGACCGAAATGCTGGTATCCCGACCGAGTTGAGCGAGTTCAGTGAGCTTTCCTGTCACTTGGTTCATATCCACAATGCGCTGACCGATTTGCATGATCGCTACTGCCGATTTAATCTCGTTTAGGCTTTGTACACCTTTGGTGGCCTGTAAATTCGCCGCACCTTTTAACTGGTGATACTGCTGGTAGAGCAGATTGATGCTGAGCATGTTCGAATTATAAGCGTCGTAGAGCATCATTAAACTGTTCGAAAGCGCGTTCAAAGTCGTTTCATGGTTATCGATCTCAGACTGCTTCATGCCCGCGCGGTTCGCTTCGATAAAAGCTTCGTACTGATTCACGGTCTCTTCGAAGGTCATGATCGCAACTTTTACTTCTTCATTTCGAACTTGAGTCTGCTGAATGACCTTAGGGATGGTCGTAAGAACGGCGTCGCTATCCGCACGAAACTTCGCAATGGCGCGCTCGTATACTTCTAGCACAGAAGCCATGGTGGTTGCGGCATCCCTCTTTTCACCGATTGAACCGGCCCATTTTTTCCCGAAGAAAGGAATGTGAGAAACAAGGGACTGAACCCCATCTCCCGCTTTGTCTTTAGCCGAACGGATCTGCGGCATCAGTTCCGTCACTTCTTTTTTCAACTGAATCGTTTGTTCAGTGAAGCTATCGATCGATCCCGTCACCGAACTCATGCTCTGGAGTGACTTTACGGAGGCATCGCCGAAGACGCCAGAAATCTCGTTCAAGTTAATATTGTACTTCTGTACCATCTTC
Source organism: Oligoflexia bacterium (assembly GCA_014376785.1). Classification (GTDB taxonomy): domain Bacteria; phylum Bdellovibrionota; class UBA1018; order UBA1018; family UBA1018; genus JACMQW01. The sequence goes on along the minus strand of JACMQW010000073.1, from coordinate 4,574 downwards.
GCATTCACCGCGTCGATCGCTCCGTAGTTATTCGACTGGACGGCTTCCATCAGATGCGCCAAGAGTGCTTCGGATTCTACTTTGGAAGCCTGCTTTAGTGCTTCTTCTTTCGCATTCACCACTGCGCTTGCCCCATCTAAATCCTGGTTACAGCGTGCAGCCATCGCCGTTGCAACTGCGCTCGCAGCACCCGGCTCAGGAAAGGCGAACACACTTCTCGAGGCAGTTAAGGACGTTCCCGCAATGAGGACGATCAGAAGCAACTGGGACGGCGATTTACGGTACATGCTGTGGATTCCTTCAAACGAGGTGAATAGAATAAAACTTCCCTAGGTGGCTTGTCGGGCGGGGGAAAGGAAAACTTGAGGGGAACCATGGAAGTGTCCCGCTTGCTAAATTCAGTTTTCTCTAACCAATTCCAAAGCCTGAGCTTGAAAATCCAAAGTGAAGTTGCGTAAAATGAGTTCAGGTTTTTTGCCTAAATACCGACAGGTCCCCAGAAGGCCAATAGCGCCGAAAATTTTAGATGCCGCTCTAACCGTTAACCGGAGACCTCGTTCATGAATCCTTTGATTAGTCCTTCACGATTCCTCACTGTGGCTACGACTCTCGCTATCTTAGCTCAGCTGGGATGCAGCACGGTCGGTAGTCAGAATCAGGCGAACGAGTTTGCAAAACGGGAAATCGCTTCAATGGGTAATGGTGTGAGTAGTGAGCTTGCTCGAGTGATTTCTGAATCCCACGGAAAGAGGGACCTCGACGCGTGCATAGGGCGGCTCAAAAGAGAGGGTTCCGCCAGTACGCAAACCAGTTTAGACTTAATGACCGAGATTAACGGAATGCGCACAGCGAAAGGCCAAGGCACCATCACTTTCGACCAGCTTCGCAAACTCGACGATTCACAGACGGCGATCTACGCAAAACAATTGCGAACCAACCACCCCCAAACCTTTGCGGGTGCAGAGATGCGGACGCGAGCAGAACCACTCACGTCACGAATCGAACAACGCGAGATGCGATTGAAGAATTCTGATAGCGCAGCAAGCGCACTTTCTGGAGTCGATGCGAAGAGATGGGAAGATGACCGGGCAGCTATTCTAGCAAATCTCGCAAAGCCGGACATCAGCCCAGAATTGGTTGGTCACCTCCTGGAAAACGAAGCCAAGCTCCGTGTTCTCACCGGAGATAAAGCACTCGTCAGTGCAGAATCTTGTAGCGCAGTGAATGGTGCACTCGACCACGTCGCCATGGCGAATCTCGTGAAACTCAGCGACGAAACGGTCGCGCTCGCAGAGACCCATCAGTTCGAACAAAAGATCGGCTGCACCGTGAAAGGCTGGATGAGATCCAGCTTAAAGTTTTCAGAGCGCGAAATGGGACCCGCATGGAATCGCCTTCGCATGCGCTGCAAAATCGGAAACCGACTGGGTGCCGACCGCCTTCCTGCGCAGTGCGAATAGTCCAACTCTTTTCCGATCGGCAAACCCATGAATAAGTTCGGAGCGCACAACTTTAGCATTCTCTGTCGTTTTGAAAATGCAAAAAAAAATGCAGTAAAGAACTCACTGAAAAATTCAGTGCTCAGCGCAGTCATGATCACGCTGGCGACACTCACAGCGGCGCCGACACTCGCGCTCGCAGATAAGTACCCCTGCATTCGGACCCTCAGGCCCGAACTCGAAAACCCCCACAGCCTCGCCTACTTCAACCGGATGAAGAAACGCGTGATCGGGCAGGATCCTGCCCTCACAATTCTTGCTGAACGCTTGGGTATTCTCGGTACCGGACTCCAGGACCCAGGAAAACCGCTGGGTACGTTTCTTTTTGTCGGACCGACTTCGGTAGGAAAGACAGAATCCGCAAATGCACTGACGGAAGCGCTCGGTGGTAATCCCGAAAAAGATATCGTCATAATCGATTGCACTCAACTCCAAGAGAGCACGGGGACGAACTCGATCGTCGGCGCGGCCGCAGGGTACGTCGGTTACGGCGATAAGCCCCTTCTTCATCCTGAAAATTTGAAGGCAAGAGAAATCGAATTCACCAAGCCCGGCGGCGAAAAGGTGATGTTGAATGTGATTCTCATCGACGAGCTCGAGAAGGCTCACGATAACGTTTTCCGCACCCTCCTTCCTATTTTAGATGTCGGCGTGGTCACGCTCGCAGACGGCACGAAAGTGAATATGCGAAATGCGATCATCATTGTCACGAGCAACCTCGGGGCAAAAGATGTCCAAGCTCTGATCGAGCACAAAATGGCGGAATACAAAGCCGAAGCGAAGACCGGAGACAAACCCTTCGATCCGACCGGCAGAACCGATGTCACTCTTCGAGCCGAAATTCTGAAACAATACGACGAAGCGATGAAAAAACGTTTCGCTCCCGAGTTTAAAACACGGTTCCAGGAGATCGTGCAGTTTCTTCACCTTGGCAACGACGAGTTCAATAAGATCCTACTGATGAAACTCGCAGGCGTGCAGAAAAGACTCTTCCGAGACGCGGCGATTAAAGTCGCTTTCGGAGCTTCCCCCGAAGCTCGCCAGCACTTAATCACCACCGGTACCAGCTACGAATACGGTGCACGCGAGCTCAACAATATCGTGAACCGGGAAATCATCAGCCCCCTTTCCCGACTCATGTCGACTGAGCAAATCGTCCAAGGAGATGCCCTCTACCTGACTTTCACTGACGGCAAGTTAAAGTGGTCGGTCGTGAAAGAAGGCTTGAAGCGCGAAGACCTCATCGAATTTGCCGCCGAAGAATTCCCCGATCATGCGGAGTCTTTCCGCAAAATAGATTCGGAAGTTCCAAAGAAAGAAAACCAAGAAACAACGTCGGAAACGTCAAAAAACAACCCGGCTCATTCGGCAACTTCTCCCACAACCACAACCGGGGGCGGATACTTGGACCAAGGAAATTTAGAGTCGATCTATGAGAAGCACTCCGGCAAAGAGCTGATGGAGCAAAGTACGGGAGGAGAGTCGATTTCGTACAAACTCATCGACGTCGACCAAGCAGGCCAAACGAAAACCTACAAATTAAGAAAACACAGTAAGTACTTTGATCTCGCAGAATACACGGGAGCGAAAGTGATGCTGGGGATGATGGGCGCCCGACCAAAATTTCATGCCAAATCATCTGGTGATAAAACCGAACTCACTCCAGCAGATTAATCCATGAGAAAAAATAACTTCTCACGAGTCGGTCGGTCGCCCCTGCTTTTACTTGGGATTCTAGCCGGGCTTTCCAGCGCCCCGGCACTGGCAAAAAGGCAAGAACCCGCTCCAGAAAGAGTCTGTGCCGATTTTCTGGTTACCGTCGAAATGGCAACGACCCGAATCGAACGCGCGGCGGTGATTGCGAACCTCTTCGGTAATGATTACGAAATCCTTCGATCGAACCTCTTTTTCGACGCCATCATTACAGAAATCGCACGAATTCACGTTAGTGGTCACGACCAAACTTACGGAAATCCGGTAGAGGGGCTTCAAGCGGTGCTGGAAAACTACCGAATTGACCGTGTCCGATACCGAGATGAGACTTTAAAAATTTCTGGTTTAGTTTATGCGCGAGTTCGAAATGACTTCTTAAGTGGCACTGCCACCGAAGCCATTGCTAAATACAACACAACTGAGCCTCGTTACTGGGCGGTTCATAAACTTTTTAAGATTATCCAGTCGAACGAGAAGATGGCGCAATCTTTCATCGATGTAATCGACAATGTGATGTTCCACGCAAATGAACACCTAGCAAATCTCGTCCGTGCGAAAGGCCAAAGCTCAACTGTCAAAAGCTGGGCGGCCGTGATGCCGATAAATCCGCTCACCTATTGTTATCTGGGATCCTGCGCGTACAGCGTAGCCAGAAGGAACGTTATCGTAAATCGTGCACTCAAGAAAACCATCATCACCGGCGAAGGATTAGAGTACTTGAATGAGCTCTCAGAGAGCGGCGCACTAAAGGAACTTCGTCTAGCAAAGCAGCCATTGGGCTTTTCCGAACTTCTTAGCGCATTTCAAGCTCCTGCTGAAGGTTTTCCATCGAGCGCAGGACTGACCTTAGAAACCGATGTCTCTGCTCGAAACGCTCTTCATGAACTCACCTTACTCGGGATGAATACCCAAGATAAATTTCTGAATCCGCGCGTTTGGGAATCGTTTGTGAAATTCCTGCTCGAGAATATAAAATCATCTCGGATGGACCGAGAACTCGTATTCCAAAGAATCTCGGCCGTGCAAAAACACATCGAAGAATATCGAACCTCATTAAATAACCAACTCCTCACTGCCGCAACCGCAGACGACTTTTACCAAAAGCTAAGCCGAGCGACCGCCACTCAAGTCGACGCTCTCCCCGAAGCAAAAACTGCGCTGGAAAGAATCCAGCAAAAGGAAATCCGGGATATCCAATCGAAAACTCAGACTAAAATGAGTGAAATCTCGGTCATGCTGACCTCGCTCGACCAATGGGAAGGCCGGGCGGAACGAATCGGTGCAGCGGTAAAAAAGCTTGAGACCGCGGTGAAAGCAGGCAGCTCAAACCTGACCCTGCCTCTCCTAAAAGAGCAGGTGTTC
>JACMQW010000072.1 GCA_014376785.1 Oligoflexia bacterium | reverse complement strand
GCTCGATAAATCGAATTTTAGAATGCGCGAACTGCAAGATGCGGAGAGAAAATTTCAGGCTGACCTTGCCCGAACGCTGGAAGAGAACCGCCAGCTTCGCAAATCGCAGGGACGTGGAAGCGGCGAGTCGGGTAGTAGCGCCGCATAATTCTGGATCGGATTGCTTTACGCTCGCGTTTTGAGCGGTTAATCTCCGCAGCATGACCGTGCTCAAAAAACTTCCGATCGTTTCTGCAGTGTTTCGCAAAGTTTGGCTTCAGATCGCTGTCCTTCTGGTGATCCTGATCGGTAACATTCTGCTCGATCTCATGCCGGCACAGAAAGAAGACATCCACGGCTACACTTTGTATAAGAGGTGGGCGGCTTTCCTCGGTATTTTCGCCGTCACTTGGATTCTTGTAAGAGTCGTCTCTGTGCTTCGCGCAAGTTCCGTCATGGGGAGCCGGCTCGCGCCGAACATCAGTGCTCTCTTGTTTACTTCTCTGCGGATTCTCATTTTCGTACTCGGTTCGCTCATCGCGCTGGATTCCATCGGCATTTCGATCACTCCGCTTCTTGCTTCTCTCGGAGTCGGGTCGATTGCGGTAGGGCTCGCGCTCCAAGATACTCTGAGCAATCTTTTCTCCGGCTTCTACCTTTACGTCGATCGGCCGATCGCAGCGGGTGATTGGGTGAGGCTTGAGAACGGGATGGAAGGCCAGGTCGGTCGGATCGGGTGGAGGAGCACGCATCTTCTTTCCAGTGAAAACACGGTCATCATTCCGAATTCAAAACTTTCGAATTCGAGCGTCTTGAATTTTAACCTCCCATTTCCTACGGCTTCTTTTAATCTGGTTTTCTCGGTTTCTTACCAGGCCGACCTCGACCGAGTGGAGGACACGGTCCGGGCGGCAGCAGAGAGCGCTTTAAGGGACAAATCCGATCTCTCTGCGGGGACTGCGCCGATCATTCGATTCACGAAGTTCAATGAAACCAGCGTCGAATTAACCCTGATTCTGAAAGCTCGCAGCTTTCCAGATCAGTCCGAACTTCGTCATGAGGTCATCAAGCGTATTCGCAAGGCGTTTCGGCAGGAAGAGAACTTAGGCCTGGATCCGCAGCGGATCTTCCGGCTGGTCTCCAATCAGTCGGATTTGGTTTAAAAAAGTGCAGATTCTGTAACGGAGTAATTGTCTAAGCCCGGGAAACCGATTACTGGTTAGATGTGCCCTCGTGGTGGAATTGGTAGACACGCTGGTCTTAGGAACCAGTAGCGCAAGCTGTTCCGGTTCGAGTCCGGACGAGGGCACCACTTTTCGCGGACGCTTTTTGCCTTAGGCTTCGTCAGACTCATCGTCGCTCCTGCACCGGCCTTGTTTGGCCGCTTTAGTCGACTCCTCTTCGCCTTCCTCGCCTCAAACTGAAATCGTCTCGCGAAAAGTTAGGATAGCGCTGCATTCGTTAATGGCAGAATAAGTCCGATTCTCTCGGTATGCCGTTTGCTGGAACTACCGGCATGACCATTTCCCGCCTAAAGATTCGAGAAAGTATTCTGAAAATTCTCACGAAACGGGACGTCGGGAAAACGATGTATCCTTCAGAGGCTTTAGCTTCCCCTGATCGAACTGACCTGAAAAAATGGAAACCGTCCGTAAAATGGCCTTAGAATTAGCCGAAACCGGAAAAATCGAACTCCTCTAAGGCGGAAAAGTGGTAACCGGAAACCGTTCTAAGGGACCGATTCGTCTGCGATTGGTTAAACGTCGTGTAACCTTCAAAACGCTAGGCATCGACTTCCGGAAATATCCTGAACGCTACCGCATTGCTAAAGGCGAGCAGGGAGTTCTGAGTGTGGAACCCTACAAGGCTGAAATTCTTCCGTATTGGAAATTTCGCACTCCCGAAATTGCTACGCAATCCGTTCGTGACTTAATGAAGCTTTTTCGCACATACCGTAAAAAGAAAGATTTCGTCGGAATGGACATGACGCGAAAATTTTTACAAATGGGTTACACGCGCTCGCGGCGCTATGCGAATCACCGGAGTGGTCACAAATATATTGGTCCAGTTCCCCGAAATTTGAAGGGGGTGAGTGGGGCTCATGGTCGTGCGGTCGCACCTAGGGAGCCCGATTTATTGAAAGCAAAATCAGCCGAAATATTTCGCTCGGCCTGGGAGCTTGTAGAAAAAGACCGGTTATACAAAGCGATGCGATTAGCGTGGAAGTCTCGGTTCGGGTAAGACTAATGATCTGTTCACCGAATCACCAGCTTCGACTCCATAGCGCGGATTTTTTCATAGTCCGAAAAAATGAGGTCGCGTTCTCCCGCCAACGCAATAATGCCGATGCTCGTGAGGTAGTCGATGGTCTGTGGAACGCGGTCTCCATTCTTAAACCAGAGGTGCTTGCTCAGTAGAGTGGATAGCTGGTTGCTTTCGTCGAAAACTTCAGCGTTCGTCAGACTTCCCTGAGCCGGAGACCTTAAAAAAACCGGAACCACGGATTTCTTGAGCACGTATTCTTTCATAGACACGTCACCGTCGACGTAGATCTCGACTAACTTATCCGCCTGGCAGCTCCCAGTCGCAGCGCGGGCAAATCCATTCACCGGGCCGCCGATCATCCGCGGACTGGATTCGATTAAACGAGGTCCGTCTTTCGTGAGCATAATTTCGGTGTGGGCCGCGCCCCACCGGATACCCAAGGCGTCGAGAGCTCTTTTCGTGTAATCGAAAATTCCACCCAAAACATTATCGTCGAAGGGAATGAATTCAACGTGGTCGAAAACCGTCTTCCGATCGCCGATGGAGGTCTTATTGTATTTCATCAGATGAGCGAGCGAGTGTCTTCCGTCGCTGCTCACGGTTCCTACCGCAAACTCGGTACCGATCGCCTGTTCTTGAATGACGACGGTCTCGCTGCGTTTCCCGGAAACCATCGGTTCGTTCAGGATGCGTGTGAAAGCGCCCTTCCAATTCCCATTCGGTTCGATGTGAAAAACTTTATCACTGCCGGAGGATGTGGGGGGTTTTAGGATGAGTGGAAAATCGTGCAAATGATTTTCTCTGATCCAGATTTCAACTTCACTTTCGGAAGCGCTATGCAGCGTCTTCAGCGACGGAACACCTGCTTCCGTTAAAGCCATCTGCATAAACGACTTGTGCGATCGATGGAGAGATTTTATCGGGTCATTCGCAAATTGGGGTGTGAAGCGAGCCGTCAGTCGCTCGGCTAACGGAATCGCTTCTTCAGTTCCCGGAATGATCGCGAGAGGATCAAGTGCTCCGATGATCTTCTCGAGATCAGGCTGGGCAGAAACAATCTGTAAAAAATCAGAAGTTCGAATTTTTGAACCGAACTCCGGAAATTCATCGTAATTCAGGGTGACTGCAATTGCAGGAATTCCCCGCGCTCTGAATGCAGGGGCCAACTCTATTCCAGACGATAATGGATTCACGATAATGACGGGTCTGACCACCGAAGGCTCCTCAGTTGTGCATTGGATCTCCGGACGTGGATGCCCAGCCAATGAAACACCTTACGCCCTTTCCATCGGAAAACAGAATGAGTAGGAGCGTCGGCTATCATCTGAGTTTCTTATGATAGCCGACCGGTGTCCTCAGCTTGGTCTAAAGCTAAAAAGCGGAGCTTTGAACATGTCGCAAGATCCGCCGCTTCCGCCGCCATCATTTCCAGCAGACTGATTCGGGTCGATGACGAAAGTGAAATCTCCGGCCGGACCCGGATCACTAATATGGATTCCGTAGTTCAAATCATTCGAAGCAGTGGGCGGTGAAAACGCGTCCGGGCTGGAGCATCCAGGAGTAGCCGCGTCCACCGATGTGAGTCCGGTGCAAGCGGAGTAAGTACTCAAGTAGAGCGGAATGACGGCTGAAGTGCTTCCGCCGCCCGCGCAGGATGAGGTTAAGCTCAGCCCGATCGCCGCAGCATCCGCAGTGATCTTTGCTGGCCAAGAAACCGCGACTCCGTTGTGACAAATTGCTGCTGCGGAAGGTGTTTTTCCGCCGTTGCAGACGCTGTCGGCCTGGGAGTTACTCGTTCCGGTGTAGGTTCCAGCGGCAATCCCGATTTGGACGTCATTTTTCATCACCATGACCACGCACTTTATCCCACCAGAAGGGACCTCTCCCTGACCGAGTGTGGGGCTTCTCGCCATATTAAAAGGGCGAGGAGTTGCGGTCAATTCGACCACTGCGGTGAGGCCGGTCTGACAAGTCGGATCGGAGCTTAAATAGACTCCGTAGAGCTGAGTGTTGATTTGGGTGACCGCCGCCCGACCGATGAGTGCATGAACATTAGGGACGGTTCCGAGTGTCGAAGTTAAAATTAAAAACGTCGTGAGGTAAGCTCGCATTTTCATCTGTCTTCTTTCTGAATTACTGATTGCTGCCACGTAGAGTAACTTTTCCGTTTGTCGCATCACCGCAGCCAACGAATACAAATGAAGCAACCGAAACCGTAGTTAGGACGAATAAGACCGCAAAAATCGATTTATTTTTCATATTTTTTTCCTTTGAGAGTTAGAAATTGTAACTAGCGCCGACTAAAATCCAAACATCTCGGCGATTGGTTTTTCCTAAGACGGTGCTGAGGTCTTTAAAACCGAGGAGGTAATCCACATCGAGAAGCGCAGATATTTTTTCTGCAATCGCAACTTTTCCGCGCGCCCCGATCTTCATTCCGTAGTCCACATTCGAAAGAGCAACGTCTGAGAAATCTGAGCTCGATTCGGTGCCTCCCGCGAGGGTTGCCGTCACGGAGCCGAGTCCGGTCGAGAAATAAGCTCCTCCCGAAAAGGAAACGTAAGGGAGAGCCGTGTAAGCCGCTTCCGCGCTCACCCCGAGAGTTTTATATTTGGTCGTGGATTCGCCTGTGGCCGTAGTACGTTTATAGCTTCGATTTTGGAAAAAAAGTCCCCCTCTTAAGACCAGCGGGAGGGTAGAAATCGGCATCAAGTCGGAAGTCGCTTTTAAAACCAATCCGGAACTCGCACCATAAGTCGTTCCGGAAGGTGCCTCTGCTGAGTAATGATTCGACGAAGAGCCGAGTCCACCTAATAAACTCGCTTCATCAGCGAATGACGAAAGAGAAAATACAGGAATGAGGAAAATCAGATTGAGAATTTTCATGCGCCGGGCACCTTTAGGATAGAAGTTAATCTTTCAAGGATAAGACGGGCCTTGGGAATTGGATCCAAATTCGCAGCGATGATTTTCAAACCCACTGACCGTTTTAAAACGAATAACCGTTTAGGTGAAAACCATGATTCCCATGATCGAAACCAAAAGACTGAAGCTCAGAGGGCATGAAGCGCGCGACTTTCCGGATTCTGCAGCGATGTGGGCTGATCCCGAGGTTGTGCGGTACATCGGCACTCCGTCAAACCGTCAACAAGCGTGGTCCAGATTTCTCGTTTACCTCGGTCACTGGAGCGCGATGGGTTTCGGATATTGGGCAGTGGAAGAAAAAATCACGGGCCGATTTATTGGCGAGATCGGCTTTTCTGATTTCAAGCGAGAACTAATGCCGCCGCTCGAAGGAATTCCTGAAGTGGGCTGGGTCTTGGTTCCCGATGCTCAAGGCAAGGGTTATGCAACCGAAGGCGTTCTAGCCGCTCTAGAGTGGAGTGCTTCCCATTTTGGCTCCCGAAAAATTTCCTGCCTCATCGACGCGAAAAATGCTCCCTCGGTCCGCGTGGCGGAACGCTGCGGTTTTCAGCAATCTCATTCGGCCCGTTATCTAGAAAAAAATACGGAAGTGTATTTTAAAGATCTACTCGGTAAATCGCATGACCATTCCGAATCCCATGATGAGTAGTACGGTTGCGGAAATAGCCATGTACGTCCAGTCACGCTTCAGAGCAAAACTCACCATGAGTAGCGTCAGGCGTAATGCAGGAAGTGCGATCAGAATCAGAATCGCGACTTGAACAAATGCGGGACTTTGTCCGAGCAAGAGCGCGTGAAAAAAGCCGGAGGCTTCCCGAGGAGGCGGCGAAATGAGCGTATTCTGACCCGAGAGAAGCGCATTCAAATCGGGAGCGCTTAAAAAGGTTTGGCGCGTGATAAAGTTTAACGCGAATGCGGAGAGAATGAAGAGGAGTGAGAGATTCACACCTGCTTTCAGAAGAAACGAAAGCCAGCTCTCGATTCGTCGGTCGGTTTCAAATGGGAGTTCAGTTTGTGAGGAGAGATCGGACACCGGTTACCCCCATTTGAATGGCGACGATGAATAAGGTCACAACGAAAATCACGCGAACGGTTCGGCCGCTCCAGGCGGTTAAGAACCGACTTCCGACACGACTCCCGACTAGGACTCCGAGTGCCACGGGACCGGCGAGTCCTGGAATGATGTCTCCCCGGATGAAATAAACGCCTGCACTCGTAGCGGCGGTCACACCGATCATGAAGTTCGAAGTGGCCGATGAAACTTTGATGGGAATTTTCATGGCCTGATCCATGGCCGGCACTTTCAAAGCGCCGCTCCCAATTCCGAGAAGTGCGGAGACACATCCTGCGACGTACATGAGAGCGAGTCCGAGCTGAGAGTGCGTCACTCGGTAAGAAATCATTTCGTGATTCGGTCCACCGGGATATGCGGAATGGAGTCGGAGCCGATCAGCCAGCGCGTCGGGTTTCACGATGACCTGGCCACCCTGTGTTTCTTTTTTTCTCAGCATGGCGAGGGCAGACCATCCTAAGAAGACTGCAAATAAAAGATAGAGCGCCGCAGGTTCAAGGTAGGCAGCGAGGATGACGCCCGAGATTGCGCCGAGAGTGGTGCCAATTTCGAGAAAAAGGGCGACTCGGATATTTGTCATTCGATCTTTCACGTAAGTCGCGGCGGCACCCGACGAAGTCGCAATCACTGAAACGAGACTCGCACCGATCGCGTACTTAATGTTTATTCCAAGCACAAGCGTGAAAAAAGGAATCAGAATGAAACCGCCGCCTAATCCTAGAAGGGCACCGAAAAGCCCAGCGATCATCGAAACGAGAGTGACGAATGCTTCGAAAATCAGCGGATGATGAATCAGGATTTCATGGAGTGAGTCTATTTTCGGATCTTGCGCCCGAGGCGAATTTTTTCATACTGAAGATTCAGACCTTCGATGATTTTCTCAAGCGTCGGAAATCGGTCGCTGAATTCGAGATCGATCGGTGGCGCAGCGAAATAGGGAATCACTTGCTCGGGAACCCTTTCGTCGATGATTGCCTTTCCGACCCTGGTTACCGAAGAGACATTCAAGCGACCCGCATCAAGCTCAGAGATCGCGATTTCAAACGCAGAGTGGAAAGGAATCACTCCTGCGGGAAGGGGACGACCTCGCATCCGTCGAATGTAAATGGCGAGCGTCCGATCGGGATTTCGTTCCCGAAAGCGTGCAAAAACTTCAGGATCGTACTCGGCATCGTCTCCGATAAAAATAAATCCGGAATCGCCTCTCGCTTCGATTTTATCCAGGGCGGCGGATTTGAATCCTTTAATGTCTTTTTCTTTTATCCAATCCCGTAGCCAAATTTCGCGCTCGGGAAAGCCATAGTAGTCGAGGAACCGTGCGATTTTTTTTCGAATCCAAATCGGTGAAGAACTGAGAAGGATGAAGGGACGATCTCCCGTCCACTCTTGGAAGAGTTCGGCCATTCCCGCGTAAGTTTGCTGGGTAAATAAACCGCGGAAGACCAATCGGAGGCGATTCGTGGTGTGGGATATTTTTAGAGTGTCATCCAGGTCTGAAACCACGAGAAAGGGTGGGAGCTTGTTTTTCATTTCTCGCCGTCTCCGCTTTCCGATCCGTGGTGATGGGATTGGTCATGCGAGTGGGATTCCGCTTCGGAAGAGTGGCAACCATGCAGTTCACTCGACTCCCGGAGGTCTCCTCTCCCGCCTACTCGAAATCGCACGATTTGGCGCTCTGGGCCCGCTTCGCCGCATTTCGGACAGGTGAAGAGCGAAGAATCTTCACCCTTGGCGGTGATTTCTTCGTACTGATGTCCGCATTTTCTGCAAAGATAGTCGAATAGAGGCATCTCGACCTAAGTCTAGTCCGTCTCTTGAAAGCCCGAAAGCTTCGTGTTTAAAACGATGCAAGACGATCCCATAGCTCAACTGGATAGAGCACTACCCTTCTAAGGTAGGGGTTACAGGTTCAAGTCCTGTTGGGATCGCCATTTTAAAAGCTCATTTTTGATGGAAATAAATATGACGCCCCATGTCGCAGCTGGATCTCGAACTTTGAAGCACCGTCGAGTCGTCATCACGGGGGCGACGGGAAGTTTAGGGCAGTCGGTGCTCGCTCGGTTCCACGAAGCGGGAGATTCCATCATCGCCATCCATTCGCCGAAACAAAAGGTGCCGGCGGCGGAAGGGGTCGAATGGTTTGGCTTAGACTTAACCGTGCGAAAGTCAGTGATCGACTTCTTTTCGAAGCTCGAAGACGTCGATGCGGTCATTCACTGCGCAGGTGGATTTCGATTCGGAAACATTGATGCGATGAGCGCGGAAGATTTCAAATTTTTGAACGAAGTGAATTTTGAATCTTCTTACTCTGTCGCGACCGGCGCGATTCCGGCGATGCGAAAACGAAAAACAGGCGTGCTTTTGTTTGTGAGTTCGAAAGCGACGATTTCGCCCGCTGCCGGAATGAGTGCCTACGCGGCAACCAAAGCAGCGGTGAATGCGATGGTTACTTCACTTGCCGAAGAAGTGAAAGCTGACGGTGTTCGAGTGAATGCGGTTCTTCCCTCCGTGATCGATACTCCCGCTAATCGTAAAGCCATGCCTCATGCAGACCCATCGAAATGGGTGTCCCCCGACGATCTTGCGGATATTCTCTACGATCTGACTCTATCTAAAGCGCGATCGATTACCGGTGCCCTGATTCCGGTCACCGGACGGGTTTAACTTCACGATGCAAAAGACAAAACGTCGGAAGAAAGTAGTTTCGCTCGCAGATGTCCAAACGGCAGCGAACGTTCTTCGCCAACACCTCGAACCCAGTCCGCTCCTGGCGAATCCGTGGTTGAGTGCAGCCTATGAGTGCGAAATTTATTTAAAGCTCGAGAACATGCAGCCGATCGGATCCTTCAAGATTCGAGGTGCAACAAACAAGATCGCAAACCTGAGCGCAGCAGAGCGAAAACGAGGAGTGATTGCGGCGAGTGCGGGAAACCATGCCCAAGGGGTTGCTTGGGGTGCAAAAAAGCTCGGAGTAAAAGCCACGATCGTTATGCCTCGCGGCGCGCCGCTGGTGAAAATCCAAAATACGGAGAGCTTCGGAGCGGAAGTCATTCTCGCTGGGGATAGTTACGATGAATGTTTTGCGGTGGCCCAAAAGCTAGCGAAAAAATCGGGCAAGGTTTTGGTCCATGCTTTTGATGACCCGTTGGTGATCGCGGGCCAGGGTACGGTTGCGTTAGAGCTCCTGGAGCAATTGCCCGACGTCGATGCGATCGTGTGTTCAGTGGGGGGCGGTGGGTTGATGGCGGGAATCGTCACGGTGATGAAAGAACTTCGCCCGCGAACAAAGCTCTACGCCGCCCAAGCAGCGGGTGCAGCCGCGATGGCTGAGTCTCTCAAAAAAGGCCATCCGGTGACCCTTCCCCGAGTTGAGACTTTCGCGGACGGAATCGCCGTGGGCGCCACGCGTGCAACCACATTTGATATTCTCCACGGTAATATTGATAAGATGCTGACCACCGACGACGAGTCGATCGCCGCCGCGATCTTGACCTTGCTTGAAAAAGCGAAAGTCGTCTCAGAGGGAGCGGCTGCGATTTCGATCGCGGTATTGGACCAGATTAAAAAAGAAATTCGCGGTAAAAAAGTCGCGATCATCGTTTGTGGGGGAAACATCGATGTGAACGTACTGAACCGGGTGATCGATCGAGGCCTGATCCGAAAGGGTCGCCGCCTTCGGGTAAATGTCTTAATTTCGGATCGACCGGGCTCTCTCGCAAAACTTACGGCGCTCATCGCGACCGCTGGAGCAAACGTCGTTCAGGCTATTCACGATCGAAGTGAACCAACGACGACGATCGATCGAACCGAAGTGGCGTTGACCCTGGAGACCCGAGGTCCGGAGCATAGTGCGGAAGTGATTAAGACACTTCAAGCAGGAGTGCTCGACTTAAGGCTGGTTTAGCAGCCGGCTCCGTTTGCACTCGGCACACAGACCCGAACCCTCAAGTTCACGACCCGTCCATTCAGTTGGTCGATCGGCCGAACCTGAGGGACCCCGGCGTTAAACGTACCAGGAAGTTTGAGGTCCGCGATGGGAGCTTTGTCCGCATCCTTTGCTCCATTTTCGACGTTGCTAGAAATGTTCTCGAGGGTTTGTTTTCCGCTATTAGCAGTCGCAGGGGGAGCAGAAGAAGGGGAGTCCTTCGATGCTCCATCGGCCCGAGTTTTTGCAGGCGAAGGATCAAAGGAAACCGTTTGGAGAAAGGTCATGTCTTTTTGGAAAGCCGCCGCTTTAACGAGAGCAACTTGAGCTGGAGCAAGCTGAGAAACGGACCCCGCCCCCTCGCCCATTTTTGCGAACTGAAAGCCCGGAGTGACTGCAACCGGCGGAGCAGAAGGCTGGGCGAGGTCCGCGACTTCGACTTTTCCGTGCATCACGGTCAAGGCGGTTTGAGGAACTTCGCCTGCGGCATTCTTTTCCGGACTCGGCATCGTTGAATTTACCACGAACTCTGTTCCCCGAACCCCCATGGTCGCGGCCTTCGTGCGAATCGTGAACTTACCTTTTTGAGAGGTGATCTTCTCATTTACGGACGCGCGAATGCGGCCGTAATCGAGCGACAAATCTACTTTCCGGTCGCCCACATTATTCAGCTGGTAATCGTTCATTTTAAAAAGCGACGAAGCTCCGAGATCGATGATCGTTCGATCGGTCATCAAAAGCTTTACGGCTCCATCAGATCCGGTGTTTACGATGGACCCTTTGAAAAGTTTATCGCCTGGCTTTAAAAAATTCATTTGGCCGCCGGTCGTGTTGTCAGCGCGAACGAGGACTTTTCCCGTCACGCTCACCGCGCGAGCAATGTAAGTCTCGTCCGCGTGCGCAGAAGGCGGCAGCATGGATGCGAAGGCGCTGATGAAAAAAGCGATCAAAGCGTGGGTTCGGTATTCGTTCACAAACGTACTCCTCATTGAAACCGAGAAAAAACTGACATCCTAAATTTTACCAGACTCTAGGACTTGAGCAAGCTAGCAAATGCTTCCTGTCTAAGGTCTAGTCGATTTGCTTGCAAAGCCTGTGTCTCAGGTTAGCATAAAATTCTCATGCGAAAGAAACCAAGTAAGGCAAGCCTTCTCCGTATCTCCGAACTCACCCTGGTGGGCCTTTGGATACCCATGTCTTTTGCGACGGCGGAACTCCCTAACGAATTCGAACCCGAGTATTCAGAAGCGGTTCTGGAATTCAATGCCCACAACTACGATAGCACTCTGAAAATGTTGGAAGTGCTTCAAAAAAAAGCGCCGACCTCAGTTGAGGTTCTAGAGCTTCGCGCAATTTCTTACCGAGCGCTGAAAAATTCCAGTGGCGCGAGCGCCGCATACCGAGAACTCATCCAGATGAAAACGAAATCGGGAAGCGATAAAAAGGAAATCGCGCCCTACGCTTTTGAACTCGGAATGCTTCGCTATCAAGATAAAGAATGGAAGCAAGCGGACAGCTACTTTTCTTATTCCGCGAAAAATGGATTCAACACCGATCTTTCGAGATTCTATCTGGGGCTTGTTCTTTCGCAGGAAGAAGAATGGGCGCGGGCCCAATTTAACCTAAAAGAAACGACTATAGGAAAGATCGACGAAATTAAGCCGGCCGCTCATTACTATCTGGCCCAAGTAAATTTCAAAATGGGCTACCCTTCACGGGGGTTTGAAAATCTTCTCGAAGCGAAGCGGTTGTCCGAAAATGTCTTAGGTCGCGAGGAATCATCCAACGAATCACGAAAATTAGCGGAGCAGGTAAGAGTCGCCGCGGTTGCGACGCTATCACCATTCGATCACTCGCAGTGGTTTGGAAATTTCAGTGCGTTGCTGGGATATGACTCAAACGTCCTGCTCGTGCCGTCGAACTCCGTAAATTCCTCCACCAGCAGTGGAAAGGCTACCTTGAAGTCGATGCTATCTACTGGGGTCGGGTTTGCCAGCTCGCCCCTGGCTAGTCTCCAATATGTTCCAAGCTTTCGCTTCAATTTGAACAAGAATTTTAACCACGATTCTTCGGCTGGAGAATTTGGAGACACCACCGCATCCCTCTATTTAACGAAGAACGCGTTAGCGCCTCTCGCCTATGGTTTGAAAACAGAAGGAACTCTTGTTTTCCAAAATCAAATCGACGGAGCCATAGGTTCCAGTAAATACCGCCTTTATGATAAAGCGCTTACCCTAGCGCCTTATGCAAAGTGGGATGGCTCGAAGTCTTGGCTCTTTTCCGCCGAGGTCGGCTACAGAATTTTGAATTACACCGGCGAAGAAAGTGTGGCCTCGAGTCTGAGACGCTCAGGAAATGGAGTCGTCGGAAAAATTTCTGCCCAACTGAAATCGACTGCCCGCTATTTTCACCCTGTTTACCTCTTCCGCTTTGAAGCAAATAGGACCGAGGGTGATGAGTTTAAGTCCCGTCTCTATGGTATTCAGTTCATCAATTCATTCTCTTTGAATAAATTCGAATTTGCCCAGGTGCTGGCCTATGAAAAGACCAATTACCCAAACTCTTCGTCGCTGAGAATAGATTCCCTCTATTCTCTTTCTCTTCTCGCTTCACGTAAAATCGGGCCGAGGTGGGAAGTGGTCGTAAGCGCAGATCTGACAAAAAACAATTCAAGCGACAACACCACGTATGCTTATGACCGTTTTACGGTCGCCACTGGAGTCGGTTACCGGTTCTAGGTGCCATAAATCTGACGTGATGCCAGTTGAGGGGTAGGTCATTTCTTACCCTTTCAAGAATGAATCCGAAGTCGGTACAATCATGAGGTGAACCTTTTTCTCACCCGATCGCTGACCCTCTTTTTAGCCGCAGTCAGTGCATTTTCCTGTGCTAAAAATTCTGTGACCAAATCGACCACCGGAGCAGAGTACTGTCCCGAATCGATTCCGGCTAGCCCCGTTGCAGGTACTACTGGACAAGGACTCGCGTTCGAACTGGATCCGATGATCGCATCCGGAAATGCAACCCTTTCACCGGCATCTAGCCTCATCGGAAATTATACGTCATCGGTTTCGCTTGCGAATCTTCAGGGTTACGGGAATCTGAAGGGCACCTACGTCGACGTCATTTCAGACAAATGCAACGAAAGTTACGGATCCTACAGCGACTCGAATGATTTTCGCTACCCTCACAGCGATGAGCGGTTCGCGGAAGTCATGAGCTATTACCACGGGAATCGGTTTCGCTCGGAACTCGCCGCTTCTTCATCCCTGCTTCCAGCGAGCACTTTTTTGATGATCGCGAATTGTAATGTGAAAGATAACGCCTACTATTCGCCTCCCTACGGATCTCAGCCGCCCTTTCTCTGCATGGGTTACTCGAGCACTTATTCAGCTACGACGAGTTTTTCAGACGATGCCGAAGTCATTTATCATGAAATGCAACACGGCGTGACCGGGCATGCGTATTCGATGAGCGAAGATTTTAATAAATTGAATTTCGATGAAGCCGGAACGATGAATGAAGCGATTTCCGATTTCGTTGCCCTGATGCAATCCGATGCAGCGTTGGTGTCCCCATTTGCGAATACCGACTTCAGCCGTTGGTCTTTAGGTCAGTTTTTCTCCACAAACTCAGAACGTGGTGCTTCGAAATGTCCTTTATGGGCGGCCGGATATTCAGGCGGTTGCACCTACTTTAACAAATCCGCTTCCGGGTTTTCTTCTCTGAATCGCTACGTCAGTTTTTCTTATCCGGATGGCCTGGGCTGGCCCTACGCGGGTCCGGCAACGGGTGCGACTCTGAAGTCCGTCTATCAAGACCCATACGCAAGTTTCGAAGAAATACACCAAGCCGCTCCGGTTTTTAGCGGAGCCTTATTTGACATCTTTTTAGCCATCAAAGCGTCCAGTGGGGATGGGCCCGCGACTAAGCGCCGCTTAATCCGTCTAGTAGTCGAGACGATTAAGACGCTTCCGAAGTACAGTGTCTCTAATCCCTCCCCTGTGACGATGCCTCTTTTTGCGACTTCTCTCCTGAGCGTGGCGTCCGGCTCGACCGCGGGAACGTTCAGCGGCTCAGAGCAGACTGCGATGTCGAGCGCCCTTTCCGCTCGAGGGCTGACGAACCTCACTTCGATCGCGGATGGTTGGGCTGCTAAGGGGCCGGGAGGAATTGCGGTCCAAGCCGGAACTTTTTACTACGAAACGGCATCCACTTCCGGAGTCAGAAACTACAAGATGAGCCCGGGTGACACCGGCATGCTTTGGTTTGATGTGATGAACTCTCAGAGTACGACTGCCGCTGCTCCTCTTTTAAAAGTCACGATTTCAGATTCCACGAAGGCTACATTCGTAAACAATTTAGCAAAAAACCCCGGTTACATTAATTCAACGACTGCATTTGTTCGGTATTCGAAAATTAATGGGAGCGCCATTGTGACGGCGATGAACACGGGTTCTGCCGCCCAGCAAACCGGAATTACAAATTCTTATTTCGGACCTGCAGTCGGCGCGGGGGTCGTTCCGTTCGGTGTGAATCAAGACACCGCGCTTTATGTATCCATTCCGAGCGGGGCAGGAACGGGGAGTTCCGTCACCTTCACCGTCGAAGTCGATACGGCGAATAAGACTTCCGCCACATCTAGCGTCACCTTTCCGGTAACGATCCAATGAATCAAAAACTTGCGCTCATTATTTTTGCTTTCGCATTCATGGTCGCGATTGTTGCGGGCTTTTACAGTCCAGAGCGCGAGGCTCCCGCTCCTGCCGCCGCAATGAGAGAAGGTTTGAGAAAAACGCGCGAAAAGAATGCCTCAAAAGAGGCTATTCCGGCTCCCAGTCCGCATTCGAGTGCATCGGCCAGAAACCCAGCGTCTGCACCTGACCCGCGAACGTCTGAACCACCACTCACAAAAAAGACTTACTCCGGTCTTAACGAGGAAGCTTTCAATCGGAAATATGGCGACGAAATTTCGTTTTCCCGGGATGACACTCGGGTTGTGCGAATGAATGCTATCGCAGGAAGATCCGAAAATTTAACGGCAAACCAGCGTGTGTCGGATTTCCACTCCGCGAACGCGTCTGAATTAATCGGCCGTGCTCGCGAAATTTTTTCGGACTCCCGTGCGCTTCTAGGAATTTCAAACGACATCCAGTTCTTAGCGCCGAAATCCACGCCCGGCGACCCTTCCGGGCACGGCCAGGGACAAGTGGTTTTTCAACAAGCCATCGACGGCGTCCCGATTTATCCAGGTGGTTTGGTTTCGGTATTAATCGGCCCGGATGGAGAGCTCCGAACGCTCGATTCCTCCGTTTATCCCTCTATTCAGGTCGAGAACGTGGCGTCGATCGCCGTTCCGCTCGAGTCCGAGCCTGTCCTGTTTGTCACGCAGTCCGCTCCGGTCACCCTCCTGAGGCGGGCTTACGTCATTCAGAATCGCGGGGTCCAATCCGTCGTGGATGCGACTACGGGCGCAGAACTGCTTAAGCTGAATCGTCGCATCAGATAAATTTAAAACTTAGTAAAATCAATATCCTAGAATTTTGACAATCCGAGTCTTATCCGTTAGAACGCTAAGCGTTAGATGGTCAACGGGGGCTCACATGAATTCTCTCTTTCGTTTCGCATGGCCGATTGGTGTTGGCGCTTTACTCGCCCTTCTTGTTTTCCAGAGTGGGGTGGTGGGATTCGATAATCCCTTGAGCGCTCGGCCTCTGGAGAGCCTAAGCTCTCTCTCTCGTCCATAAGCTGTTAAGCTTGGAGGAGATGAGACCTCTCTACTCGTTTCTTGCCATCTTACTGCTTCCAGCACTTGCAATCGCCTCGAGCTTCTTCGATCGCCCTTTTTTCGAAACGGTTCGCGAAACCCCAGTCATCATTCGTGGAAAAGTTGGAAAAAGTGAGGTGCGCGAAGTCACTGGTTCCGATGGATCTCGACGTCTTTTCACCATGTACGATGTGAAGGTGAGCGAAGGTTTGAAAGGCGAGCCCAGAGCGGGCAGCACCGTTCAGATTCGTGAGCTCGGTGGTGAAAAAAACGGGGTGACTCTTTCTGTGAGCGGGACTGCACAGTTTTCGGCAGGGGATGACGTGGTGGTGATGCTCGGTTCCTCGGGTAGCGAGGAAACCTCCTACCCGGTCCAAGGAATGATGATGGGCCGGTACAGTGTTGAAAAAGGAAAAGACGGAATTGAAATCCTGGAGGGGCCTGGTCTCGGACTTTCCACTCCTCCTGGCATGCGAAGGGAAAACAGCGCCGATGGAAAATCGACTGTGGTTTCATTGGACCAACTCCGAGAAATCATTCGTGCCCAAGCCACCGAGCCTTCCCCGGTTGCTCCGGATCCAGCCGAGACGCAGGCGATGGCTTCTCTTAAAATTCTGCCAACCGCGACTCCGCCGGAAAACCGAACGGGATCCGCTTCTCCCGAGCTAAAAAGTAACCAAGAATTTCCTGCCCGAGCGCCACTCTCTAGTCCTTCTTCGCGAATGATTCTGGGCTTGGGAATCTTGATCGGTTCGATCTGGTTCTTGATAAACCGTAAAAAGAAGCGATGATTTAAAGATGACGTTTTCGACTCCATCTCGCTGGGTTTTTAGTCTTACGCCGTTTCTCTTTTTACTCTGGTCTGTCTCCGGAGGGGCGGCGCTCGAGCCGAATGACGTTCGGGAAGCATTGCCGAAGAAAACGGAAAGTTATTTGAAAGAGGGACTTGTTACCGGGGGAGACCGCCAAATCCAGTCGGGGCTGATTAAAAATATTCGTCGCGCGTCGAATGGCGGATACGAGCGAATTGTCATCGATATCGAATCTGAAAAAGCTCCTTATTATCAGGTTTCCGTGGAGCCTTTGAATCACCGGATGATCACAACGATTTTTGGCGGCCCTCGTCTCGGGCTTGATGCAAAAAAGGTGGTCGATGCGTTTCGAAAAAGCCTAGTCGTGAGCCGCGTGGAACTGTTTCCGAAGGTGGAGGAAGACTCCTGGACCTTCGCGCTCTATTTAAAATCGGCAACCCCAGTCGAAATCTTTGAACTCTCCGCTCCGACTCGGATCATCTTTGATTTGAAGAGCGGTCCGGCCACCGCCCAGTTGGTGAAAAAACACCCTCATTCCGTAAACCATCGAAAATCGGCGCCCGTAAAAAATTATACTCCCGCGTCACATCCCCCGGTCGACTTAGCGCCTGCTGAAGAAGTTCCCGAGTAATCCGGCTTGCCATTTTCCGGTTCAATTCCATCTTTAGGACATGGCAAAAGACTCGGAAATTAGTAGCGACCCAATCACCGAAAAGTCAGCAGAAAACAGTGGGGATCAGGGAGTCGAGGTGAAGTCCTCCGGGCTCATTCTTCCGGAACAGGCCCTCCCGCCAAATCTCTACGTTATCCCCACAAATTCTTCGATTATCTATCCGTCGCTGATGGCACCCGTTTTGGTAAACTTACCGAAATTTGTTGGGACCGCGGAAGAAGCGCTCCAGCGCGGGAGATACATTGGGCTTCTGGTGACTCGTGAGGAGGAACTCCGCGAAGACACCCCCATCGATCACCTTTTCTCGGTCGGAATCGCTGGCCGAGTATTGAAACGCATTCGTTTACCGGATGGTTCTATTAATCTGCTTCTGCAGAGTATGAAGCGGTTCAAAGTGAAAAAAATTCTATCTGATCACCCCTCTCTGGTCGTCGAAGCGGAGTATTTAGAAGACGTCATAGAAAAGTCGACCGAGATGGACGCGCTGACCCGTTCCGTGGTTTCACATGTGAAAAAACTTTCGGAGACGAATCCATTTTTCACCGAGGAAATGCGCTTAGCGATGATTAACGCCCATGGTGCGGGGATGATTGCAGACCTCGTGGCTTTCTCACTCGCGCTCCCGAAAGACGAAGCCCAAGACTTCCTGGAGACTCTCCGGGTCCGCGAGCGGTTTGAGAAACTCTTGATCCACCTTCGACGTGAGCAGGATGTGGCGGATGTTCAGAAGCGGATTCACGACGATGTGAATACGAAGCTGTCGACGATGCAGCGGGAGTTTTTCTTAAAAGAGCAGCTGAAAGCGATCAAGAAAGAACTCGGTTCGGATGAGGATGGAAAAGAAAAAACCGTTCGGACCTTTCGTGAGCGAATAGAAGCCGCCGGAATGCCCGAAGACATCAAAAAGATCGCGATGGAGGAAGTGGAAAAATTTGAAACCATTTCTGAAAACTCGCCTGAATTTAATATTTCGCGAACTTACCTAGAAACCCTTTGCTCTCTTCCTTGGAATATCGAAACAATCGATTCTCTCGATTTGGCGAAATCACGCGCAATTTTAGAGAATGATCATTACGGTCTGGAGAAAGTGAAAGATCGAATTCTGGAGTTCCTCGCGGTGAGAAAGCTCATGAGCCAGAGAAAGTTGCCTCCTAAAGGTTCGATCATCGCATTGGTCGGTCCTCCGGGAGTCGGTAAGACGTCGGTTGGAAAATCGATTGCGAAATCTCTGGGACGGAATTTTTACCGTTTCTCCCTCGGCGGAATGCGTGATGAAGCCGAGATTAAGGGACACCGACGGACGTACATCGGAGCCATGCCCGGAAAGATGATCACTGCGATTCGCCGCGCGGGTTCGAAAAATGCGGTCATCATGCTCGATGAAATCGATAAACTCGGAGCGAGTTTTCAGGGCGATCCTGCGTCTGCGCTTTTAGAGGTGCTCGATCCAGAGCAAAACAGTCATTTTGAGGATCATTACCTCGACGTGCCGTTTGACTTGTCGAAAGTGCTGTTCATTGCGACGGCGAATTCACTCTCTACGATTCCCGGCCCGCTTCTAGACCGGATGGAAGTCATCGAAATTCCGGGCTACACACTCGAAGAGAAACAAGAAATCGCCGTGCGTTATGTGCTTCCGAAAGCGCTCGAAGAACATGGCCTTCGCAGCTCCCAGCTGAAAATTGATAAGGCAGCGATTCGGCGGATCATGCTCGATTATGCGCGGGAGCCTGGGCTGCGAATCTTGCAGCAGTTGTTTTCTCGCATCGCGAGAAAGGCTGCGACAAGGATCGTGGATGCAGAAGAAAATCCAAAAAAACCAAAGGTCACTCCGATCTTCGTGAAAGAAGATGACTTATCCAGCTGGCTGGGTCCGAAACGCTATTACAATGAGCTTGCCGAGAGAATCACCGCGCCAGGTGTGGTGGTGGGACTTGCTTGGACGGCTTCGGGTGGAGACATTCTGTTTATCGAGGCGATCGATCTTCCCGGCACGGGACTGCTGAAACTCACCGGACAAATGGGCGGAGTGATGACGGAAAGCGCGGCCATTGCTTGGAGCTACATTCGTAAAAAAGCCGGCAAAGATTTGAAACTCGATTCTGAATTTTTCAAAAAAACCGACATCCACTTGCACATCCCCGCCGGAGCCATTCCGAAAGACGGGCCGTCCGCCGGGACGACCATGGCAACCTCAATGTACTCACTTCTATCGGGCCGTAAGTTTCGACAGAAACTCGCAATGACCGGGGAGCTCTCGCTCATAGGGAAAGTGCTGCCGGTGGGCGGAATTAAAGAGAAGATCCTCGCAGCGAAACGGGCCGGAATCGTGGAAGTCATCCTTCCGAAGTTGAATGAAAAAGATGCGGATGAACTTCCCGCGTACGTGCGGAAGGGAATGAAAATTCACTACGTTCGACACATCGACGAAGTATTGGAAATTGCGCTCGAGCCTCGTGACATCCTTCGCGTGAAAGCTCCTCGAGGAAAAGTGATTCGAGTCAGCCAAAAGGTGAAAAAGGTCCCAGCTAAAGCGCTCTCCAAAGTCCCTAAAGCGAAGAAACGCGCTCCGTCTGGGACGAAGCGCGTTTCTTAAGTCGGTCTTTAGCGAGCGAAGCTCAGTTCGCCACTGGCGGCATATCGTTTTCGCTGTTCGCAGCGCCGTACTGTGCGCGAACTTTATTCGCAGCAATTTCACGAAGTGAGGTCACCACCACGCGGTTTTTGCTTTTCACGAGCGCATTCGAACCTTTGTAAAGTTGGCGCGCGCGTTTAGTCGCGATGTGAACGAGTTCGTACATGTTATCAACAGTCTTCAAGCAATCTTCGATCGTGACGCGTGCCATAGGAATACCTCTTTAGTCTGGGGGAGAACTGATTAACTAACGAACTGGAGAAGCTGAGTCAAGATTTGCTGGCATCCTCATGATACATCGCATCAATAAGCGCGAGGTATTTTCTCTGAATGGCTGATCGTTTTACTTTGTGAGAGGGGGTGAGTTCGCCAGCTTCCACGGAGAGAACGTTCGGAAGGATGACGAATTTCTTAATGGTTTCGAAGCGTGCGAGCCCAACGTTCAGTTCAGCCACCACTCGCTCGACCTCGAGCAGGACGGCTTGGTTCCGCGTGAATTCCGCTGGATCACTGTAGAGGATATTCCGTTGCCGGGCGAATTCGTGAAGCGCTTTTCGTTCGAGCGTGATGAGTGCTGATAAATGCTTCCGTCGATCTCCGAGAACAACGAAGTCAGAGATAAGGGGAGAGAGCGCTTTCGCTCGCGTCTCGATCTTTTGGGGGGAGGCGTTTTTTCCACCACTGGTGATGATGAGGTCTTTCTTACGATCAGTAATGTGCAGGTAACCCTGGGGATCGATAAACCCGATATCGCCCGTGCGAAACCATCCATCGTCATCGAAAGCGTCCCGAGTTTCTGACTCGTTTTTCCAATAGCCGCGGAAAACCTTTTTCGAACGAATCGAGATCTCTCCGT
Source organism: Oligoflexia bacterium (assembly GCA_014376785.1). GTDB lineage: Bacteria > Bdellovibrionota > UBA1018 > UBA1018 > UBA1018 > JACMQW01. The sequence goes on along the minus strand of JACMQW010000072.1, from coordinate 12,231 downwards.
CCATCTGTATTTTTACGGTTACGTCAGGCAGTGGCCGTCCTACCGTTCCGAATCGGTGATGCTCGACGGTATTCAGCGCGACGGGCGCGCAGGTTTCGGTGAGCCCGTAGCCCTCGAGCACTAAAATCCCCAAGACCTCGAATGCTTCGGCGATTTCTCGAGAAAGCGGAGCGCCACCGCAGATCGCGAATCGAAGACGTCCACCGAAAGCTTCGATCACCCGCTTTAAAACAGTCTGTCGTAAAACCGTGTAACCAAGCCCTCTGACTGGGCCAGGGTTTTTCCCCCGCCTTCTTTTCCAGAAGAAGTTTTCTCCTACTGAAAGCGCCAGTTGGTAGGCCTGACGTTCCAGTAACGGGGCTTTTTCCACGCGATTTTTTAACTCGGCAAGCGCCTTTTCGAAGATGCGTGGTACCGAGAAAAAAACCGTAGGGCGGATTTCTAGAAGGTTTTCTGGAATTTTTTCTACGGAGTCCGCGTAATTCAACTGCCATCCGAAAACGAATGGAGACATCGACTCGATTCTCCCGATGATATGGGAAAAAGGAAGAAAGGTCAGAAGCACTTCTTTCCCATCGCGCACGTGGTCTTGATAGACCTTTGCGCAATCGTTTAAGACGCTCATGAGGTTCTCATGACTGAGCAGAACCCCTTTTGGCGCTCCGGTCGTTCCGGAAGTGTAGCAAAGCGTGAACACATCTTCAGGCTGAAGGCTTTCCAACGTTTCCCGGAAAAAGTGCGGTGAATGGTGCCGCTCGATCTCGCCCGCATTCTGCATCTCAAACAGAGAGGTCACCCGCGCTGGAAAGCTCGGTCGGTCCGATTCGAAGACGATGACTTTTCTCAGCTCTGGGAGATCTGACCAACGAGGGAGAATCTTCATCAGCTGCTCCTCATTTTCCACAAATGCGATTTTTGCTTCGCTGTGTAGGAGGAGTTCGAACGTTTCGGCGGCCGTCGTGGAAGGATAAAGGGTCACCGTGATCGCGGCATTCGCCTGAATTGCTAAATCTGCGAGAGTCCACTCGTAACGAGTCTTGGAAATAATCGCAACATGCTCGCCGCGCTGGAGTCCCGAAGCTTTCAAGCCGAGAGCGAGCTGTTCGCATTCTTGGCTGAAAGAGAGAAAGCTCACCTCTCGCCACTGGCCGCTCGGATAGATCACATCGTTTTTAGAGCGGTACCGAAATCCCACGGTTCCGGGAGTCCGGCGGACTCGCTCCAGCAGTGCGGCGCCGATCGTTTTTTCAACGACAAATGCCACTATTTCCGCCCTCTTTTCATCGCTTTCTCAATCTCGCGATCCGCGGATTTCTTTTTCACATCGTCTCGTTTGTCGGATTTTCGTTTTCCTTTTCCAAGGCCGATTTCGATTTTTGCCTTACCTTTTTTGAAGTACATGCGAAGGGGAATGATCGACATTCCATCCCGAACGAGTGCCCCGTAAAGTCTTTCGATCTGGTGCCGATGTAAAAGGAGCTTCCGCTTCCGCTTCTCTTCGTGGTTCCAGATGTTGCCGTGGGAATAATGTCCGACATGCATATTCTGGAGGTACGCTTCGAGCTTCTTTCCTAATCTGCCTTGGATGTCGACGAAAGCATCGCGAATGTTCGGTGAAGTCGCACGAATACTTTTTATTTCCGTACCGGTGAGCACGAGTCCCGCTTCCACGACCTCCGTAATAAAGTAGTCAGACCTCGCATTGGGATTCGTCGCGATGAGCTGCTCTTCGTCTCCTTGAGGCCTAGCCACGAATGAGCTCTTCTTTCTGCGCAATTCCGAGCGAGAGGATGGTCTTGAAAGCTTCCTCTACAGAAAGCTGGCTATCGCGCACTTCCGATTCAGCCAGGATGAGGTGAAAGCCGGAAGTCGGGTTCGGCGTGGTCGGTACGTAGACGTTTAAATAACCTTCGCGAGGGTCGGCGACTGGAGCCCGCGCCACACTCGTGACAAAGGCGAGCGCATAACAACCCTTCCGAGGATACTCGATGTAAACCACTCGCGAGAATTGTTGTTTATCTCCGGAAGCCATTGTTTTCAGGAGTTGGTTCAGAGAGGAGTAGATCGCACGGACCACGGGAATGCGTTGGATGAGGGATCCAAAGAAGCGCAGGATTCGAGCGCCTAAAATATTTTTCGAGAACCAACCGAGCACCGATACGAAAAATGCGAAAAGGATCGTCAACCCGATCGTAATCCCAAAGTTCAAGAGTTGCGCAGTCACTTCATCAAAGTGGTAGATCGGTTTCCATTCTTCGGGAATCAGGAGGTGGAGCGTCCACATCGCGGCGAAAACTTTCGCAAGCAGCCAGGCCACGACTCCGAAAGGAATTAGAACGAAGACTCCGGTTAAGAAGTGGCGACGAAAGAGAGAGGCGAAATCTGCAGGGGAGCGAAAGTATCGACGCATGGGAGTTTCTTTAGAATGCAGCGGAAAGAGCCTTTTATACAGGGAAAGTTCGCGAAATTAGAGCGCGAGTTCGAGCGTCAATCCGCCGCCCCATTCTGACCCGCCGATGTCATAGCCGGGCGCGCCGACCTTTAAGTTTGCCGCATTCCCGCTTTCGTCTCCGGACGTCTTCTGAACGGAGCGCTTCGGATAAATCGAATAAGCCGCATGGAAATTCAGTCTGCCGGGAGCGTCAAAAACCAACAACGAATCAAAGCCGAAACCGTAGCCGGCGCTGAAGCGGTGCTCGTCCGGATCGATCGCGTTTCCCGCCTCAGTGGGAAGCGAGCGGTAAATACTCGGACGGTAAGTGTAGCCCGTGAGAAAAGATCCGTTTAAGGTTTTCCAGACGTGGCCGATTCGGGGAATAAAGGTATCGCGCGTCTGACCGGATAAATTTCTTCCTTCCGAGAACTTTACGCCGCAGTTCGGTGCACATGTCGAAGTCTGGGGGTCCAGGATCGTGATGTTCGGAGATTCGAATTTCGACCAGGCCTGATAATCGACCTGCGCGTAAATGACCGCTTGGGAGGAATATTTCCATTCCGTCCCGAGCTCCAGGGAAAGCGGATCGTAGTACAAAGTCGAAAGTGCGGGGAAAGAGAAGTCCAACGCGGAAACGGTACCGATGGCTCGAGCACTGGACTGGACTTGGAGAGTTTGGGCTTGGGGAGAGGCCGTCCGAAAAGTGAGTCCCAGAGATAAGGTGTCTGATGGAACATAGGAGAGGCCGAAATAGGGAGACGCCTGAGTTTTTAATCCCGCCGAAATTCGCATGCTGGACGACGTGCCGGCGCCTTGGTTGAGAAACACACTGGTGTTTGAATCAAGTTTTGCACCGAAATGAATTCCTGCTCCCAGTGCGAATTCAGAACTGAGGCGTCCAGAAAATGCGACTTCAAATTCGGGTTTATGGGTGGATCCTCTGTGCAGGGTGTATTCGGGTACAAAAGATTCCCCCGAGTCGATGAGTGCGAGCCGGTCCAGAGGCAGGTACATAACGGCGCCGAGCCCCCATTTTCGCAAGCGGTCCTTTGATTGAACAGAAAATCCGATGCTCTGGCCAAACGTGGCGGGATAGTGGGTGTCGACATTTCCCATTCGAGTCGAATCTGAATTCACGGGGTTCTCAACGACGACATTGTGAATGTCTTTAAAGTGAGGTTCTGAATAAAGGAACGACCACTGAACGCGTAAACGGCTCACTCCGTCCAGATCTAAGCTTAATCGCGCGGGGTTTTCGAAAGCAGCTGACGAACTAAATTCCGAAGATCCGGCGCGTGCCCCGCCTAGAGAGGCGGTTTCCGAAGAATAGCCGAAGCGGTCTCCCACCGAAGCGGAAGCGAAACGGGTTATCATCAGAAAGAGGAATAGAACTCGGCTCGTCGACATCCCGTGAGGAATATCTGGTTTTCAAGAATCATTAAACTTGAAAGTGAGGGTGTGGAGGGCGTGCATCCAATTGGTCCAATCCTGCCAATCGAGCTCTTCCGCGCGGCGCGTGCCTTCGATTCCTGCTTTTTCGAGCGCTTCTTTCCAAACGGAGTTTTGGGGAAGGCCGGAACGGAGCATTTTTCTTCGGTGTAAAAACGGGATGCGAATCAATTTTTCCCAGTTTGTATTCCAGTGAGCGATTTCTTCGGGACTTGCTCCCTCGGGAGGTGGAACCAGAATCTTTTCTCTCGCTTTTAAGACGACCACCTCAGAATTCACGTCTGGAGGAGGGATAAAGGCACGCGGAGGGACGGCGAGAAGTTTTTTTACTTCCCAACGATTCTGAATCCAAAGGGAGAGCGATCCCCAGGCTTTCTCACGCGGCTTTGCGCGCAAGCGCGCAGCGACTTCGGCTTGGAACATCAGGATCATCGCCGGAATTTTTCCCGGATAAACGGCGAGCTCTTGGAGGATGGCGGTGCCCGCGGAATAGGGGAGATTCGAAACGACGACGAGTGGCTCATCGCGGAGGTAAACTTCGGCTTTCACATCGAGAAAGTCTGCCGTCACCACTTCGACGCCCGCTCGGCCTTTGCACTCTTCGTCAAAAACTTCAGCGAGGCGAGTGTCTTTCTCCACGATGAGGAAACGGCCGAGAGAAGGAGTTTTTTCCACTTGTTCGAGGAGCGCCCGGGTGATGGCGCCTTTGCCTGGCCCTACCTCTAAGAGTGCTTTTGCCGCTGATCTTTCCACTTCTTCAAACGTGGTGCGGACGATCGCATCGATCACCGACTGGTCTTTTAAAAAATGTTGGCCGAAGGCCCTGCGTCTCCGCGTAGCTGTCATGATATTCCTTTAAAATTCCGGAGAGGCAAAAGCGTTTAAGGTGAGGTAATCCGTTCCCTGCAGGAACTGACCTTGTCGAAAGCGAAAAGCACCCGCACCGGCGATCATAGCTGCATTATCGGTGCAGTACCGCATTTCTGGAAGAATTGGTGGGCGCGTAAGGCCGATGGATTTCCATTCGTTTTCTAGCCGCCCGCGCAGTCGAGAATTGGCGGCGACTCCGCCGACGATGGCAAGACTGCGACAACCGTACTCGCGAACTGCGAGCGAAATTTTCAAGAAAAGGGCGTCGACGATCGCTTCTTGGACGGAGGCGCAAAGGTCGGGCAAACTTGCCTGGAGCTCTCCTTTTTTTCGGAGCGCTTCCGCCTTTAGGGCGACCGCCGTTTTTAGTCCACTAAAAGAGAAATCGAGCGTGGCTTTTTGGGGGAGGGCGCGCGGAAAGTCGAAGGCTTTCGGATTTCCGCCCAGTGCCGCCGTTTCGTCGATCCACTTTCCCCCGGGATAGGGGAATCCGAGGAGTTTGGCCGTTTTATCGAAAGCCTCCCCGGCGGCATCATCTCGGGAGCGACCCACTAAAGAGCGCTTTAGAAAATCGAGCGGCCAGAGTTCGGGCGCTGCCGGTACCAAATGAAGGTTTGTGTGACCACCCGAGACGATCGCAAGGAGCATCGGATAGGGGAGTTCATTTCGAGGGACGGAGGGCTTGCCCTGAGTGTTTAAAAAAATAGAAGTCGCGTGGCCTTCCAGGTGATGAACCGGGACCAAAGGTTTATCGAGTGCGTAAGCCATCGATTTTGCCGCACTCACCCCCACGAGCAGAGCGCCCACTAAACCCGGTCGATTCGTCACGGCGATCGCATCGAGGTTGCGCGCATTGACGCCGGAGGATTTCAACGCGGCTTCGATCATGGGGTTCACGGTTTCGAGGTGGTTTCTCGAAGCGATTTCCGGAACGACTCCACCGTACGGACGGTGAATGGCAATTTGTGAAAACGTTTCACATGAAAGCACTTCGACCGCATCGGCAGAGTAATGAACCACCGAAGCACTGCATTCGTCGCAAGAAGATTCAATTCCAAGGATGATGCTCATCGAATTTTCAACAATTTCTTCTCATCTTGAGCGAGGTGTTTTTTTAGGCGGGACACGATTTTCACCATCTCGGGATCCGGTTTTTTTTCATAGGAGAGGTCCAGTCCGACGAGTTGGAAAGACTCCGGTTTACTGATGGTTTCGAGCGGCACGACGCCGATGTATTGGTTTCGGTAAGAGGACTGAACGATCGGAATGTTGTTTTCCATTACCGGCTCTTGGGTAAAGCTCTGGGTGTGACCACCGATGATGAGTGCCACACCGGTAATTTTCTTCGCGAGTTCTAAATCGGATTCTAATCCGGAATGGCTCACCACAATGAGCAGATCGGTCTTCCCCTCGAGCAATTTTTTCTCTCGCTCAAATGCGGGAAGTCTTGGTTCTACTTTCAACGGCGCCGGATAGGTCACGCCCTCTCCGACTAAGCCGATCACTCCGATGCGAGTGGTTTTTCCCGAGGCGTCTTTTTCATCGAAGACCGCTGATCCTGGGAAAAGCGGCTTGCCGTCTAAGGTGAGGTTGGCTGAGAGAATTTTGATTTTTGTTTTGGCCAAAAGGGATCGGTAAGTATCGACCCCGAGAGCAAAGTCTTTATCTCCGGGAACGGTTACCGCGAGTCCCATGCGATCATGGGCGTCCAGCAGGGCTTCGGCTTGAAGCTTTCGAGAAGCCTTCAGCGATTCGGGAAAATCGATCGTCTCGAAAAGAAAGTTTCCCGCATCTAGCTGTAGAAAGGGACCTTTTCCCTCTTTAGCCAAGCTCTTCAAAAACCCCGAACGTCGAACCACTCCACCCATCGGATCCACCCGACACCCGCACGGCTCGACGTCACCCAGCACATCATTCGAGTAGAGAATGGTGGTTGCGTGAGCCGACTGAAGCGTCGTGATGAAAAACCCAAAGGCGAGAGCGAACATCGATTACTTCAGTTTCGCTTTGGCAGCTTTCGTTTCAGGAGATTTCGCATGTTTGTCTAAAATTTCTTGATAGAACGCTTTCGCATCGGACTTCATTCCAAGCGCGTCGAAAGACATGCCGATTTTCAGAAGTCCCTTCGAGATGAATTTAGATTTCGGAAATTTCTCCTGCAAAGTGGAATAGTCCAAGATTGCTTTCTTATATTGTTCCTTTGCGTAGTGCGATTCTCCCCGTAGGTAAAGGGCTTCTTCAGTGAATTTGCCCTTCGGGAATTTCAAGTATTGGGTCAGCAGATCCACCGCGGCGTCGTAGCGCTTTTCACGGTAAGCAGCGCGGCCCTTTTCATAGGCAGTCGCAGGATCAGATTTCGGAATTTCTTTTTCTTTCTCTTTTTCTTTTTCGCGCTTCTGGAGGGCGTCGATCATCGCGGCTTGGGAAGCCTGCATTTCTTGGATCTTGCTTTCGAGGTCGCGCATTTGATTATCGCGCTCTCCCTTTTTTGCTTGGTCCCCGGCCAATGCTTCATTCTTCTTTTGGAGCTCATCGATTCGACCGTTCAGCTGGTTGATTTCCCCACGAAGTTCTTCCGCCACCCGTTGATTCTCGGTGGTTGAAACTTCGGTTACTTTGTTTGAATAGCCGGAGTCCGGATTTTCAGTCTCTTCACGGAGGCCAGACCGAGTTTTCAGGCAGCTGCTGGCGCCGAAAGAGAGGAGAAGGATCACGAAGAGGAGAGAAGATCGAAGGGTCAGTTTCATCCTCTGATCTTCGCATTGGTCACTGATTATCTCAACGCCCACGCGCCATGCTAGGGCGAGAAGGTAGGGGCAGTGGGCGAAGTGCTCGTCGGGGAGGTCGAAGTTCCGGAGCTACTCCCTGATGCTGCTCCGCCTCCGTTTGGATTGGATGGGGAGATCGGCCTTTTCATGGCTTCAGTCGCGAGTTCACCCGCAGGAGGTGTGTAGGTCGAAGGGGCGGGCGGTCCGACCAGTACTTCGGGGGGTAAAAGGCTATTTCGGCTTGAACCTTGGTTCAGGGCCTCGAATTCGGCTTCTTCGGCCAGCATTTTCGCTCGGCGCGCATAATCCTCGGCGATGACGAAATTTTTCATCCGGTATTCATTTTGAGCGCGAAAATAGGCTTCACTTGCGCGGCGGTATTTCTCCGGTGCAAGGGTGTCCGCACTGACTTCTCTCGCTGCCTTTAAAGCAGATGACGTATCGGACATTAGCTGGAGGGGCCGTGCTTTGAAAAGAGAGCAACTTGAGAGAAGGAGACCACTGGCGATTAAAAAGAAAAAGAGAGCGAGGACCTTAAGTCCTGCTCTCTTTTCTCGTTTTTTTATAAAGATCGAGCGGTTCACTTCGAAGTAATTGCGAAATTAGCGCGGCGGTTCTTAGCAAAGGCCGATTCGTCCATCGCCGTGTCGAGGAGACGTTCTTTTCCGTAACTGATCGTTGCAATTCGGTCAGCCGAAATGCCGAGTTTTTTCAATGCATCGCGGACTCGGTTTGCACGTTTTTCGCCCAGAGCGATGTTGTACTGTATTCCGCCACGTTGGTCACAATGACCTTCGATTTGAACTTTTGCGGTCGAATTCGACTTCAGAATTTCAGCATTCGTGTTCAACGCCTGCTTTCCTTCGGAGTCGATATCGAAAGAATCGTATTTGAAGTGGATGGTCTGGAGCCCCATGGCTTTTCCAGAGTCGGAATCACCCATTGTGTTGTCATCTCCGCCAGTCATTTCGGTAGAGCCGGTGCCGGTTGGCACTTCCGTCTCATCCATCGTTTTAGCGGATTTACAGCTGGAAATTCCAATAGCAAGCGAGACGGTAACCAAAGCGTAAGAAATTTTACGTAGCATGAATCCTCCTGAATTTTAATGAAGGATAGATCAGACATTCTGAAATAGAAACTCGAAAGACCTCCGAATTCGCGAAACGAGTCCAGCATCGACCCATTTCGTCTGAATATCGGTTGGAAAATTGGCCAAGAGATCATCTATCCGGCTAAGGAACTGGCACTATACTCGCTAAGCTTTGAATCCTAACCACGAACCAGGAGTGTCGGATGAAAGATGTGAATAAAGTGATTTTAATTGGTCGTCTCGGTGCGGATCCTATTCTCCGCGAAACGAAAACCGGAGGAGTGGTTGTTCACTTTCCGGTCGCAACTTCGCGTCGAATAAAGAGCACTGAACCCACTGAGAATGAAGAGGTAAAACCCATGGCGGAAGAAACGCAGTGGCACCGCATCGTTGCTTGGGGGCGTCAGGGTGAAACTTGCGCCCAATACTTGAAGAAAGGGCAAAAAGTTTACGTTGAGGGCACGATTTTAAGTCGGCGGTACGAGGCGAAAGACGGGAGTGAAAAAACTTCGTTTGAAGTGATTGCGGAGACCGTTAGTTTTCTAGGGGGAAATCGATCGGAAACTTCTCTTTCGGAGAAAGAGGGAGAAGAAAAGCTTATGGAGCGCGCTTTAGCCTAAATCGTTGGAGAGGGCCTGTGAAAGAATCATGGGCTCTCTCATTCATTCAGTCGACTTCATCGCGCAATTCGAACCATGTCTCCCACGATGACGGTCCGAGGAATGAGTACTGGAGTTTTATCGGTCGGATAGATTTTTTCCATTCGAGCGATCGAGGCGTCTTTCTCGGTGTGGATCACGCGAATTTGGGCGAATGGAAAGACAAGGTCTTTGTAGAGCTTTTCAGTCGTCAGGTCATAGCTGGGTGATTTTCGGGCAACCTCGAGCAACGTTCCTACCCGAATTCCCTGATCCGTACCGAGGTTGACGAAAAAATCTTTTTCGACTGACTCATTGGGATTTCCGAGATCGATCCCTTTGAAAACGCTGTAAACGATCGCCGTTTCTGAGGAGAGTGCGGACCGCGGCACTAAGCCGCTGAAAGCGGTAAGCGCTAGGGTGAGCGCCACTTTCCAAAGATGCAAACGGAGGTCTGGAGATGAAGATTCGGGTCTTTCCATAACGCCTTTCGGATCACAGATTCATCCATTGATCCTGTGTCTCTCCCTACCCATCGGCACCCGAGGCGAGAACCTTAACGAGAGTCGTCGGCGGAATGTTGACGAAACCAACCGGGGAGGTCCTTGGCTTCAGGTGAATGCGCTAATTCGGTGGATATTCGTACGGCGATTTCGAAATCGCGGTCAGACCTACCAAGATCGATCCTTTGACGGAAAAAATCCGCCCACAGAAATTCGGCAAACTCGATTTTGGACTTCTCAAAGCCACCCATTTCTCGGACGTAAGCGGAAAGGCTGCGGTAGGGATCATCCCGTAAATCCCGAACATCCGCGGGCAGTCCGCTTGGGATCGGGATAGGTTTACCCCATTCGTCTTCCGCCCAAACGAGGTGATTTTCTGTCATTTTAGCCCAGAATGCGGTCATTGTCGGCAACGACCCGTAGTCCCAGGCCACTCGGTAAAAGGCACTCTCTCGTCCTGCCCTCAGTGCCGCTAGCGCGAGATGATGGTGGTCGATTTGGTAGAACCGTCCGCTCGGAGCGATGACCACCGGAATCGGATGCTTCTCGAGGTAGTGCTTGAGGGAATCGTGGTCCATGGAGTTCAGTTTTTCGACTCTCTCCCTCACGGCTCGCATTCCGACAGTCGCTTGGGTGGGTCTGACGAGGAGGATGGGATATTTGAATTCGTCTCCCACGTGAAAATGAGGCGTATCCGTTGCTGGACTCGATCCGGCCGATGCGAAAAAAGAAAGAGAAGCTAGAAAGAATAGGGAGAATTTTTTCGTGACCTTATTCATGCGCCACCAGAGCGGCGTATCGCTTTCTGAGAATTTTCCAGGTCGCGGACGGAATGGTTCCAAACTTCATGTCGGAGAGAAGATCATCATTTCGGCGTTCGTGTCCATACGAGCAGAGATCACTGCGCCAAAGTGTAAAGTCTCGCGGACGAAAACCAAGTGCGACTCCGACAGCATACGCTGGGCTGGATTCCCAACCTTGGGAAGAGAGGTAGATCGTTTGGGTGCGTGGATTCACTTGGGTCGGAATGTTCAGCGAATCCCCGTTCGCAAAAGTGAAGAGGGCCTGGGAGGGGGTGGATTTCGTCCACTCGATTTCTAGCCGATTTTTTCCCTGGTTCCAGTATTTGCTGATCATTTCACCTAAGCGCACTTCATCGCTTTCAAAGCTTCCCGCATCGAGCGGCAAGATCAGAGTGTGCTCGTCTTGAAAGCGAGCTCCAGGGGCCTTAAAAGAAGGTGAAAAGTATGTCAGATAGGGGAGGGTCACTCTTTCAAGCGAAAGGAGCGCTGCTTTCACAGCTTCTGGAGTTTTTGCCTGGGTAAAAATCACATAAAGTGCAGCCGACTCTCGGGTCAGGAGTAAAGCATTTTCGAATTCCGCTTGTTTCGAAAGAGCCGCGCAGTCTTTTATTTTCCGACAGGATTGGATGGCTTGAATGAGCCTGGGAGCTTGCTCGATTCCTTCTGCCGTCACTCCAAACCATTTCCCGTGGGAGATGCGTGATTCATCGTTTTTTAAAACTTCCAATGCCGAATCACGGAGCCGAATCCAGCGACCATTCATGGGCATTCTTGCAATCAGTCGCCATTCCCGTTCGAGATCTCCCCATCCCAGGAAGGAAGTATTCCAACCTTTTTTGGAAGACTCTTCTGAATGAGGACGGGCTCGCAGGGTAACGGAGCTGAGTTGCGTATCGTTTGACGAGAATGCAGCACGTCTGAATTCAGCGAGGGGAGGGAAGTTCCCGACGCGATCGTCGAGGGCGCGCGCGAGCGAAATTCGAATCTTTTTTGCGGCCGACGAGGATTCGCACGGAGAAAAGAATTCCCCTGATCGGTAGAGTTCGACGACTCGGGATTCTATCGAACCGCGGGGGGCGGCCATTGCGGGCTTGCCCGCCATCAGCAGAATCTGGAGTGCCACGAGCGAGAGGCTAAGGAAGGCAAGCTTGGCTAAAGGTCGGAACTTCTTGAACCTTTTCTGCTGATAATCAGTCATGGGGTGCTCCTGCGCAGTGCGCTATATCTCTTAAACCCTGCAAGGTGTCAAATCTCCTCTCCGGAGCAGGAGATTTCTTTTACGATTCCGAGGGTTTATGCGAAAACCGTTTCCATGAAAACCGCTGAAATCCGCGAAAGATTCTTAAATTACTTTGAACGCAACCAACACAAGATCGTCGAAAGCTCTTCGCTGGTTCCGGCGAATGATCCGACTCTGCTTTTTACCACTGCGGGCATGGTCCAATTCAAAGACGTCTTTCTCGGCAAGGACGTCAGAAGTTATCAGCGCGCAACCTCCGTCCAAAAATGCGTTCGTGCGGGTGGAAAACACAACGACTTGGAAAATGTCGGATTCACTGCCCGACATCATACGTTTTTTGAGATGCTCGGAAATTTTTCATTCGGCGATTATTTCAAAAAAGATGCGATCCACTTTGCGTGGGAATTCATCATCACCGAACTCCAGATGCCGAAGG
>JACMQW010000071.1 GCA_014376785.1 Oligoflexia bacterium | reverse complement strand
GGCGCCTGGCGAGGTTCGTGTATTTTCCCATGCGAAGGCGAGAGAGCCAAACGATGTCCCCTGGCTGCGCTTTCGAGCGCAGAGTCGCTTCGATGCTTTTAGAATAACCTTGGGCGAAATCCGGCCGCAGCAGATCGAGCATGCGAACCAGTGGATTCGGCGGATCGAGGGGGTGACATGAGACGGAGACATTCGGACCGAATCGTTCTGTCACTGCCGCTTGAATTGAAGGCGTGTTCGTTTGGTCCGAAACACAAATGACTTCGACAGGCATTCGTTTCGAAAGCAGGTAGAGAACCTGCGCATCGCGGATTCGGCGAGCCCCCACGATCGGCATGGGTGGACCGCTGGTGAGGAAAAAAGCTTTCGCCATTAGAGCCGAAAGCCTGCGGCTTCCGAATCCGCTTTAAACGTCTTCACCGTATCGAGGCTCATCTCGATTGCAGTTTTTCCAAATCCCGACATTTTCTTAATGATGTCTGCGGGCGCGGTGATGATGTCACATCCCGCTTCTTCAGCTTGGACGATGTTATAAACTTCGCGAGTGGAGGCCCACAGGAGTTCGACGTCTTTTCCGGCTGCCACGCAGATTGCTTTCGATGCGCGCATGAGCGGCATGGGGTCCACTCCAGTGTCCGCTAAGCGACCCGCGAAAACCGAGACGAGCGCACCCGCTCCACCTTTTACGGCGTCGCAAGTTCCTTGAACCTGCTCGATCGTGAATAGAGCCGTGACGTTTAATTTCACCCCCTCATGCGAGAGCTCTTTCACAAGGGAGAGGGTCGACTCTCCGAGCGAATTCGTGATCGGAATCTTCACGTAAATGTTTTTGCCCCATTTTGCGATCGCGAGTGCTTGGCGTTTCATCTCGGCGATCTCATCGGCAAAAACTTCAAAAGAAATCGGCTTCTCCGTAACGGAGGATAGGATCTCCCGGCAGTAGCCTTCGTAATCCGTCACGCCCGCTTTTCTCATCAAGGACGGGTTTGTGGTGATACCCGCAATTTTAGGATTTCCGTTCATCTCGAGGATTTGGGCACGGTCTGCCCCGTCGGAATAAATCTTAATCTTGCCCTGGAACTTGTAAGTGGAAATCATGGGTGAGATTAAAGCGATAAGGGCTTGATAAATCAAAGGAAAATTCGTAAAAAATGGGGGTAGGTCTTACTTGACACATTTAGTCAGGTAATGCAGACTTTCTCTATGGGGACTGTGAAAATGAAGCGATGGGATGCCCGCCTGATTTTGCTGACCGCTGCGGCCGTGACAATGGCGCTCGTCGGAGGGTGTGCCCGTAAAATTGTGGATCCGACTTTCACCGGTTTGGCCTGCGGAGCGGCTGATCAGCGTGAGTCCTACATGAATCCGATCGACGCTTCCCGGGTCCAGGTGATTTCGGTCGACTCCGCCTTCGATGACGCTCAAATTGCTAAAATCCAGAGCGCCATCGACAGCTGGAACTCCCAAGGTCGCGCGACCTTGGGGCACGATCTCTTTCGCCTACAGACTCTGGCGATCTCCGCAAACTCCGTTCCGACTTCGGTGGAAGATTGTGGCTTTCCGGGCGTTGTCGGGGGCTTTTCGGTCGTGAAAATAACCGCCGCCCAAACCTGGACGGACCTCGGATTTTCACGCTCAAATCCCGGAGTGACCATTCGTTGCAGCTCCGGAATCGAGTTCGCCGAGAAGCAGGTGATCCTCGTGAACACGTCAAATATGGATGCCTATCCTCAGATTTTCGAGAATGTGATCCTGCATGAACTCGGGCACGCAGTCGGACTCGGTCACAGCTGTGACGATCAAAACAAAGGGAAAGCCGGATTTCGGAATTGCCAGAGTCTCGAGCCCACCGACGACTACTTTCAGGCGGCCATGTACCCATATATTCGCGCAGACTCTCCGAAAGAGAATCTGACCGCTAACGATCAAGAGCGCGCGAGTTGTGCTTTGAATTATCGTCCGTAAGAAGCTAAAGGACCGTATGCTTCTGGCCCTGTCTGCCGCATTTGTCGGCTTTATCCACTCTTTGTCGCCCGGACATTGGTTGCCGGTCGTTTTGCTCGTGAAATCGAGGAAGTGGGACCTTGCCCAAGCGGCGTTTGCCGCGGCCGTCGCAGCGAGTGGGCATATTTTCGTTTCGTTGGGCTTAGGCCTTCTCGGTTTGTTCATTGGACAGTCGTTTTTCGGGCCCTCCCTTCATGAGCTCGAAGAACATGCGGGGTTGATTCTGATCGTCTTCGGACTGGCTTACGCTGCCTATTCGAGAGTCCAACACCGCCATTGTCACGGGCATGAGCATCACGGCCCCGATCCTGCGAAAGGGAGCCGGGCTCCTTATGTGTTCTTGTTCAGTCTCGGATTTTCGCCCTGTTTTGCCGTTTTGCCCGTTTTTGTGACCGCAATCGGGATGGGACCAGCGATCCTGATCTCTTGCATGATCGCCTTTTCGGTTGGCGTGCTGGCGGCGCTGGTGGGAGGGAGTCTGCTTGTGTCCAAGGGACTCGTGAAACTCGATCACCCGGTGTTCGAGCATTATGGAGACCTCATCACGGGCCTCGGGGTTGCTGCCATGGGCTTGATTCTCATCTTCTTTCCGCATACCCATACCTAATATGCCGATGTACGAATACCGCTGCGAGAACTGCGAAAAAATCTCGGAAGAGCTTCAGAAATTTTCCGACCTCCCGCTCACCGACTGTGAGCTTTGCGGGACGAAGGGATCGCTTTCTAAACTCATTTCGAAGTCGTCTTTCGCTTTGAAAGGGACGGGCTGGTACACGACCGATTATAAGAAATCTTCGGCACCGTCGGAGAATGCAAAATCGAACGATTCGGCATCGACCCCCGCAGCCCCATCTGCAGGAACACCTTCCGCAGGCGCATCCGATGCGTCCGTAAAGAGCACTGCGAACGCTTCCAGTTCACCCGCTGCATCCACTCCAGTGAAATCCACTCCGAAGCAGCCCACCCCATGAATCAACTCATCCGAATGATGATCGGGGTTTTCCTTTTTGTTGGATGCTTGCTTTCCACGAGCGTGGCGATGGCTGCGATCGACACATCGGCTTGGAGTTGTGGGAATTTAACGGAAATTCAGACGAGGCTAGCCGCTCTTCAAACCGCATGTGCCGTTCCGGTGGCGAAAAGTGTGTGTCGCGCGGGCTCGGGGGTCGGAGATCATATCGCGGCCGCGATTAAAGACTGCGTTCGCGGCGGCATGCCGGAATTAACCTGTGCCCGCATCGTCGCTTGTGGAAATGGCACGAAGGTCTGCAGCGCGGGAGGCTACCGCGCCGATAGTGAAGTGGATGCCGTCGCGCTTTGTCTCAAAGGAAGCGTCGGAGCGGGATCGGCGATTTGTCAGCAAACCGTTTCCTGCCAGTAGAAAGCGACCTGTTTTTAAGGAGTGTTCACGTTCTTACCCGATTCGCAGGCCATGTCTCGCGCAGGTGCCGTAAAGAAGATCAAAAGGGTACATTCCGGTTGAGTGCTTATCCGACCATGAGATTTGTAAAGCGTAGCGACCGACGGCTTGAACGCCGACCGCGCGGACATCGGGTTGAACGTTTTCTCGTTTTAAAGTGCGCTTGCCGGTGTGTTCATCCACGCAATGGGCGCAGGGGCAAATAAATCGCAATTCAAAGTAGGGAACGGCGTAAGTTTCACCATTCGACCAGGCGAAAAGCATTTCGGTAGGGCTATGGGGCTCAACCCGGCTCGGGATCGTGGTTTTATCGAAATTCGTCATCGGGGCTGGAGTCGCAGTTGGATTCATGGTCAGACGATAACCTCTCGATTAGGGAATGAAAACCGCTGAAAAGGGCGGTAAGACGGTTCCCACTATGGCGAACAAAATTTTGCGAGGCGCGGTCATTGGTTATGGGTTTATTTCGGGGAAGGGCCATATTCCGGCTTACCTTGCCCGAGCAAAGGCTGCCTCCGCAGATCACGTTTCGGTGGAGATCGTTGCGGTAGCCGACATTTGCGAAGCCCGCCGCGCGGAGGCGTCGAAAGCCATTCCCGGGGTTCGTGTCTACGCAGATTACGAAACGTTGATCGCGAAAGAAAAAGCGAATCTGGACTTTGTAGATATCTCCACTCCGCCTTGTGATCATGCGAAAATTGCTCACGCCGCGTTTGAAGCGGGATTGCATGTGCTTTGTGAAAAGCCGCTCACAACCACGCTCGAAGAAGCAGCCTCATTGTTAAAACATGCAGAAACTGCGAAAAAAGTCCTCTTTCCTTGCCATAATTACAAACACGCGCCCGTTGTGAAGACCATTCGCGACATCATCGCGAGCGGTAAAATTGGAAAGGTCCGTTCCTTAAATTTGTCGACCTACCGGAATACCCACGCAAAGGGCGTGACCGAGTGGAAAACGAACTGGCGCCGGGAGAAGAAAGTTTCGGGCGGCGGAATCGCCATGGATCATGGTTCCCACACCTTTTACCTGACGTTTGACTGGTTAGGAGCGTATCCGACCGCAGTGACTGCGAAGATGACGAATCTCGACGCCGATAAATACGACACCGAGGATAATTTTTCCTGCGTACTCACGTTTCCCACGGGCATTGCGAATGCGAATCTGACGTGGACCGCTGGCGTGCGTAAGGTGATTTATACCGTACAGGGAGACCGCGGAGCGATCACCGTAGATGACGATGAGCTCCAACTCGCGGTGATGGAAGCGACCGGGGGCCCCGATGTGGCCCAGGGGGCGGTAAAGTGGAATGTCGAGAAACGCTCGATCGAATCCGACTGGATGGATGCCTCGCATGTGAGTTGGTTTAACTCCATGTTCGATCAGTTCGCCGATTGCATTGAAAAAGGGGAGTGGGTGGGTAAGGAAGCGAAAGAAGCTTACCTCTGCATCCAGCTCATCACGAATGCTTATCGGTCCGCCGCTGAGGGGTGTCTCGAAATGCCTCTTGCCACCGAAGTGACGTTTTAAGCGGTCCCTCCGCCGGAATCATTCACGAATGTGGTCAGCGAGAGAATGGGTTCACCCCTGTTATCGAGCACTTGATTCGGTGAGTAATAACCAGTATGAACGTCCCACAGTTTGAAAGCATTGCGGGATTTCCCGCTTTATAAAGGAGCCTTCATGGCTAGTAATTCGACGAATCCTACGAAAAAGATCACCATCGCGCCTGCTAAAGGCAAACTCGCTATCCTCACCCCAGGAATGGGCGCAGTCGCTACGACATTGTACGCGGGCGTGATCGCAGTGAATAAAGGCATTTCCCACCCGATCGGTTCCTACACCCAAATGGGTAAGATCCGCCTCGGTAAGCGCACTGAAAACCGCATGTCGAACGTGAAAGATCTCGTTCCACTTGCTGGCTTGAAAGACATCGTATTCGGCGGTTGGGATATTTTCCCTGAGAATGCTTTTGAAGCGGCTTCGCACGCCAAAGTGCTCGAAAAAGACCTCCTTCTTGAAGTGAAGGAAGAGCTTGAGAAGATCAAGCCAATGAAAGCCGTATTTGATAAGAACTTCATCAAGCGCATCGACGGCGTGAACGTGAAGACCGGCAAAAATAAAATGGACTTGGCGGATCAGCTTCGCCAAGACATCCGGAACTTCTTGAAAGACAACGGTTGTGATCGTGCCGTGATGGTCTGGTGTGCATCCACTGAAGTTTACACTCCTCCTACTGAGGTTCATGCGACGTTGAAGTCCTTCGAAGAAGGCTTACGAAATAACGACGAAGCGATTTCTCCTTCGCAAATTTACACCTATGCCGCTTTGATGGAGCGCGTGCCCTACGCAAACGGATCGCCAAACGTTTCGGTCGAAATGCCTTGCTTGCAAGAGCTTTCGATGGAAATGGCAACTCCTATCTCCGGATCTGATTTCAAAACCGGACAGACGCTTTTGAAAACCGTCATCGCTCCAGGTCTCCGAAATCGCCAGCTCGGCGTCGCCGGTTGGTATTCGACGAACATCCTCGGAAATCGGGATGGCGAAGTTCTGGATGATCCAGGATCTTTCAAAGCGAAAGAAGTTTCAAAGTCCGGTGTGCTTGATGACATCTTCGATAAGAACCTTTACCCAGAGCTCTATTCGAATATCTGTCACGTCGTGCGCATCAACTACTACCCACCACGCGGCGATAACAAAGAAGGCTGGGATAACATCGACATCTTCGGATGGCTCGGTTACCCGATGCAAATCAAAGTGAACTTCCTTTGCCGGGATTCCATTTTGGCTGCGCCGCTCGTCCTGGATCTTGCGCTTTTCTCCGATCTTGCAAGCCGCGCCGGAATGCGCGGAATCCAGGAATGGATGTCGTTCTACTACAAGGCGCCTATCGTGAAAAAAGGCCTCACCGTGGAACACGACTTGTCGGTTCAGCTGCTCAAGCTTGAGAACACGCTTCGTTTCTTCTCGGGCGAAGAATTGATCAATCACCTCGGTCTCACCCATTACGGGGTAGACGAAGGCGATCAAGCTTAATTGCTCTTCGCTTTGGTTTAATTCGCTCAAATTTCGACTTTTAAGAGGCCACATCCCGAGTTTCGGGAGTGGCCTCTAGCCGTTTAGTCTGGGGTTATTTTCACTGAGATCGGTTGATTAAACCGCTATTTTGGCAGCGATTTTTCCGCCCTTCTGCGTTAAGCTCGGCAGATGATTTCCCAACTCCAGAGCTTGCTTCTCAGCACCTCCTACAACCTGAAATCGACGCTCGTTCTGCTTGCGTTGGTTTTCGTGCTCACGATGGTTTACGCCGTTCGGCTCGTCTTGAAGGGGCGTGTGCATTATGCGCGGGTCGATAAGCAGGGCGGGAGCGCGCTTCTCTCGAAGGGGCTGATGGAGATGGCCTACTGGTGGCTTCAACCACTGGCTCGCTTTTTAGTCGCGCTCGGTATCACGCCGAATATGATTTCTTGGACCTCGCTCGTTTTCGGACTCCTGGCGGGGATTTGTCTCGCGTTCGGACATTTCGGGTTCGGGGGGGCATGTGCCGTAGTTTCCGGATTCATGGATTCGCTTGATGGAATGGTCGCGCGCCTAACCGGTGTTTCGAGTGATGCCGGCGAAGTCTTGGATGCGACGATCGATCGTTATGCCGAAGGGTTTTTCATTTCGGGTTTAGTCATTTATTACCGGGATATTCCGGTTCTGCAAGTTCTCGCTCTCATGGCCCTCATGGGCTCTTTCATGGTGAGTTATTCGTCAGCGAAAGCGGAAGCGCTCAACGTCGACCCCCCGAAAGGGTCGATGAGAAGGCCAGAGCGAGCAGTTTACCTCACGCTCGGAGCCATCCTTTCTCCCATCACGATCGCCGAATACGAATACGTGCGCGATTATCCGATCGCGATCGGTTTTCCGATGGTCATTGCTCTCGGCATGATCGCTGTTTTAGCAAATGCCTCCGCGATCGAGCGCATGGCTGCCATTGCGAAAGAAATGCGCAAGCGGGAAGCAGAAGCACTCCGGCTCCGTAGAATCGCCGCTGCTCAAGCGGACGCGGAACTCGATGCTTCCACTGGAGCGGACGCCCTCGCTCCTTCACATCGTAGGCATTAATGTCAGAAAGCATTTCAGTCCCCCTGACTCGCGCTTTCGGGCGCGCCCAAATCGCATCTCTCGCAGCGACTGCCGTCGACTTCGGGACGCTTTTCTTTGCTACTGAGGTGTTGGGCGTTTGGTACGTCGTTTCGACCGGTCTGGGCGCCCTCTTCGGTGCGATCACGAACTTCGTTTTGAACCGGTACTGGAGCTTCGAAGCCAGTCACCTCGAGTGGGGGCCACAGGCTCGACGTTATGCTCTGGTGTCGGGGGGTAGTCTCGGTTTAAACATGTTGGGCGTCTACACTTTTACGGAGTTTTTAGGGGTGAAATACGGACTATCGAAGGTCCTCACATCACTGCTAGTCGGCCTCCTTTTTAACTTCCCACTGCATCGCCGATATGTTTTTAAGTGAGATCTTATGACCGCGAAATTCGAAACCAATCCGACTCAGCCCAAGCACCAAAAAGCGGTTTTGCGCACGGAAGTTCCCGGTCCTCAAAGTCGCGCTCTCCGTGAACAAGAAGACCGTCATCTCGCCCCGGGCCTGCAAGGTTTCGCGCTCATGTCGGGAATGGTCGTCGAAGACGCAAGGGGATCCGCGGTCACCGACATCGACGGAAACACTTACCTGGATATCATCGGGGGCATCGGCGTAAACGGACTCGGCCACAGTCATCCGCGCTTTGTGAATGCGGTAAAAGCCCAAGTTGAAAAAGCTTCGGTCGGATCTTTCACTAGCCGTGCTCGAGTCGAACTTTTCGAAACGATTTCGAAGAACCGACCTTCAGAAAAAGTCCACCGCACCCAACTTTATTCCTCCGGAGCCGAAGCGGTCGAATCCGCTCTGCGGCTGGCAAAGTGTGCGACCGGAAAAACGGGTCTGGTTTCCTTCTGGGGCGGGTTCCACGGGAAAACCATGGGCGCTCTCTCGCTCATGGGATCTGATTTCAAAGACCAGTTCGGGCCTTTCGTGCCGGACTCTCACACCGCTCGCTATCCCCATCCCTATCACTGCCCCGAGGGCATGAATGCGGACACTTTTGCCGAAGCTTGCCTCGATGACTTGCGCAAGCATTTGAAGGGAACTGCTAACACCGCTGCGATCATCGTCGAGCCGATGCAGGGCACGGCCGGAAACGTCATTCCTTCCGATTCCTTCCTTCCCGGCGTGGCTTCGATTGCGAAAGAAGTCGGCGCGCTTCTGATCGTCGATGAGATGATCACGGGGTTCGGTCGGACCGGAAAATACTGGGGACTTCAGCATTCCGGCGTGACTCCCGATATCGTGACGCTCGGAAAGCAATTTGGTGGCGGATTCCCGATTTCCGCTCTGATCTCGACGGACGAAATCACCTCCGCGAAACCTTGGTCGAATCCATCTGGCTCCAGTTCCAGTTATGGTGGAAATCCGCTCGCAGCGGCCGCCGCGAATGAGAGTTTGAAAATCATCGCCGAAGAAAATCTCGTCGAAAACTCCCGCGTGGTAGGCGCCTATTTTCTGGAGCAACTGAAACCTTTCGCCGACCGCTATCCTTTTATCGGAGAAGCCCGCGGACGAGGCCTATTTCTCGCTCTAGAAATGGTCAAAGATAAACGCTCGAAACAGCCTCTCACGAAACCGGTCACGAACCGGATTTTCGGCGAGTGTCTGAAACGAGGATTGCTCACGATGGCGTATGCTTCGAGTTTCCGCATTCAACCTGCGATGACGATCGACAAAGGCACCGTCGACGAAGTGATTCAGATTCTTCGCGAAGTCTTCGACTTCGTCGAAAAAGATGGTTTTTGGAAAGTTTAAGTTCACCCCATTCAACGTAAGCGCGAGAAAGCGCAAAGGAAGATCCCGATGAAAACGATTACCGAATTTTTTGGCAAGTCCCTGAAAGCAATTGAAGAGAAAATCCCGGCCTACCAAGAAGAACTGAAGACTTCTGTTCCAGAACAACTAAAAGCAGACGGGAAGTCGGAAGAAGAAGTCACCGCTGGGCTTGAAGAAGCTTTGAAAGCAGCCCTTCATGCAAAAGTCGGAACGGAAAATAAACTCGAAGGCGATAAGCTCGCGATGCTTTTTAACGCAATGGAAGTTTCCCGCGGCGTGCGTGGAAATTTAAAGCGCGTGATCGTGATGGTTCCGGCTTCCGAAACTGAAAAAGCTCCAAGTTCCGCGAAAGAAATCGACGGCAAATTTTACTTCACGGAACTCTTCCCAGAAGCAGGACGTGCGGCAGCCCCTGCTGGCGATGACCGCTTCGGCGGCCGAGGCGGTAAGGGCGGTCGGGGAGGACGAGACGGAAAAGGCGGCCGTGATGGCGGCGGACGCGGACCTGGACGCGGTGAAGGCCGTGGCGAAGGACGCGGAGCGGGACGTGGCGGAGAAGACCGAGCACCTCGCCGGGCTCCTGCTGAAGGTGCTACCGTAATCGGAATCACGGCTGGACCGAGCGCAGGTGCGCTTGCTCCAAACCATGTGGCCGTGCCGAAAGACGGGCGCGGACCGCGCAAGCCGAAAGCACCTCGCGCTCCAGTAGAGCCGTATAAAGGTCCGAACCGCATCGTGATTGCAGGTGGAGCAGCAACGCCTCCTCCGGCTGCGACCTCGAGCGAGCATTCGGCTCCTGCCGAAGCTCCGACCACCGATGGAACATCCGCTTAATTCGCGCGAAGAAAACGTTTCTTCGCCGGCTCTCGTAGAAGAGAGATTCAGTCACGCGATTTTAAAGAGCGCCCTGGCCGTCCTATTTGGGATTGGTTTCGGGGCGCTCGCCATTCGCTGGACTGGCGTTTCCCTGAAAGACCTTCGGGCAAGTTTCGCTTCCGCGCAAACTTGGAAGATTATCGCAGCGACGATCGGAACTTTCATTCTCAGTGCTTCTCAAGCGGTTCGCTGGCACTGTATTCTGAAGGGCACGACGAATGTCAGTTACATCACGATCTTCAAGTCGAAGATCGTTGGCTACGCCGCGAATTGCGTTCTTCCCGCACGCCTGGGTGATCTGGTTCGGGTGGAGTTTGTTTCCGCACTGACTGGAGCCCCCCGCTCAAAAATTTTAGCCACTGGGGTCGTGGACCTCTGGTTCGATAAAATCGGATGGATGATCACGTTCGCGATCGCTTTTCTTATTGCTCCGATGCCGAGCTGGGTTCTTCAGGCGATGCTCGTGATGAGTGCGATTATTTTCGTGATCGGAATCGCGCTCGCCCTGTTCACAGTGAAAGCTCGTAATTTAAAGCCCGACTCGTTTCTTGCAAAATTTAGAGAGGGGCTGAGCCAACCCCATTTGGGAAAGTTGGCGTTTGCTCAGCTTTTCTATTCTCCACTTTCCTGGGTTTGGGAAACCCTCATGATTGTGTTTGTGGCGAGCGCGTTCGGAGTGGATCTGAATTTCGCTCAAGCGTTCGCAGTTCTCACCGCGATGAACGTATCGATGGTCGTTCCGATCCCGGGAAATGCAGGAGCGTTCGAAGTGGCTTCTACTTATGTGCTGACCGCATTCGGTGTCGCGCCTGAGCGCGCAGTGGCTTTTAGCGTCGCCTATCACCTCATTTTCCTGGTGCCAGGAGTGATCGCAGGTGCAGCAATCTTCAGCGCGAACAGCTCGGAATTCCAATTTTTCCAGATGTTAAAACGCGCGTACGGCACCCGCAGCGCGAAAGGTTCTCCCTCATGAAAACCCCAGACCTCACCATCGGAGAGATTTTAAATCCATCTGCCTATGCGGAGTGGGATGCGTTTGTGAATGCGCAGCCTCTCTCCACAATTTTTCATTTGAGCGCTTGGAACCGAATCGCGGAAAAGGTTTACGGCATCGCAAACGCCATTATCGTCTCACGCGCTCCCGATGGAAGCATACGCGCGGGGACTCCCGTCTTTTTTGCGAAGCGTCCAGGCAGCTGGTATGTCACGAGCGGAATTTTTGGTTCCTACGGACCGATCCTCGTTCGCGAAGGCGAAGAGCACCGAGACGGATTGCGGGAAGTGCTGGACGGCGCAGTTGAATACGCGCGCGCGCGGAGGGTGAAGTACATTCATCTGAAGGGGCTTGAAGGTCCGAAAGGAAAGAACGACTTCCTTCACCCGAGTTACGAGCGCCAAGACATTTGGGTCACTGCCTTCAAAAATATTAGTGGCACACGCGAAGAACTTTGGAAGTCGCTACCCGGTCCGATGCGGACGAAGGTGAGAAAAGCCGAGAAGAGCGAGCTCTCTACCCACTGGGGTTCAGCTCCGAGCGATCTTGCAGAATTTTACGAAGTGCTTGCGGATAATATGCACCGCAAAGGTTCTCCGATCTATGGCCAGGCTTTTATGGAAGCCATTCTCGAAGAGTTTCACGAGGAACGCGGTGGAAAGTTGATTCAGACCGAGGCGTCTATTCTAACTTTACGGCTCAGCGATGCGGCGGTTATTGAAAGCTCGGCGAGTGAAACTGCGGCGACAGATGGCTCGGCCGCAGCGCAGAGGGTGAGCGAACCGAATGCGGTGAAAAGCACGACTTCGCCTGCGATCACGGCTGCAAAATCTAACACTACAGAAGAAATTGTGTCCGGTGCGATTGTGCTTCGCCACGCGGGAGTGGTGTACGTGCCCTTTGTCAGTTCGCGCGCAAAATATTTTCCTCTCCGGCCGAATAACCTTCTCTACTGGGAAATCATTCGCGATGGAAACCAGCGGGGGATGGAGTGGCTTGATTTCGGTACCTCCATCCGCGGAGCATCGACTCTCCAATTTAAAGAGAGCTGGGGCGCGAAAACCTATCCGGTTGTTTCTTACGTCTATTCTGAGTCGGGAGAAAAAATTCGACTGGATGCAGGTTCATCTTCCGTGCAGATCGGCGTTGAAATTTGGAAGAAACTTCCTCGCCGGACGGCTGACTGGCTTGGGCCTAAGCTTTCGGCTTGGATGGTGTAGTTGGAATGCTGAACTCATAAGCTGGGCTAATGAGTAAATGAGAATTCGGATGTAGGCAAGGGAACGCTTAGGTTTCTCGCTCCGCTCCCTTCACGTCCTCGATCAGCGCCTCTTGAAAAGTACTTTTTGAACAGTGCTTTTTAAAGAATAACCCGCCGAACCCTGAACGTTCAGGAGGAAAAACGGTTGCCGAATGCCCCGCTTGCTCGAGGCGCGCTTCGGTTTTCGGTGCGAGCGCGCCAGTTAGACCGTGCATTCATGATCGTGAAGATCAGAACCGCATAGGCAGAACCCCAAAGGATGTCGATCACGTAGTGGTGATTCAGGTAGACCGCCGAAAAACACATGATGACGTAAAAGATCACTCCGAAGGTGCGGAGCGATTTAACCTGGAACGCGAAAAGTGTGGCGAGGAGCGGGTAAGCAACATGCAGCGAGGGAATGGCGCCGAAAACATCTGCGGAGCGGCCATACATTCCGGTGAAGAAATGTGTTCCTAGTAAATGATCAAATCGGGCAGCCCCCGCTGGACTGGCCATCGTGTCCATCAGCGCCGGACCTAACCCATGATCCGCAACGTACCAAGGCGGAGCGGCGGGGAACCAGTAATAAGTGCTGTATCCCAGCATGTTCAGCCAAAAAAAACCCCATGTGACATAAGGTCCGATGCGCTCAGCCGCTCTTCGTTGGACGGGATCCTTCGCACGTGCGGGCAGAAAGAGCGCGTGGTACCCGGACATGAAGACGTAAAAGGCAATGAAGGATAGGTAGAAAAAGCCCGTGATGAAATCTAAAATCGCCGAAGTGTGGAGCTGCCAGAATTCATTCGGAGTCAGAACCCCATTCGAAGTCGCAATTCCGAAAAACTTTTTATCGAATTCGTAAGGAAAAGCGACGTGGATGTCCGCGCGAATGTAAGAGGAGTAGTACCGCATGCTGTCGTAGAGGATGCCGGTTAAAAACACGGGAAAAAGAAATCGAAGGAGCTTCCCGGCCGCAGTTCCGAGAGAGGAGAGCGCGATGATCACGAGCCCGATGACGAAGTGATCGGCATGAAGGCCATGCAAACTCGCGAGTAATCCCCAGTAAATGAAAATCGAGAGGGTCGGCCCCAATTTTCGAAGAGTGGAGAGCGAATACCACCACGCGGGAAGAGCGCGACCTTCTTCGCGGATAAACGAAATGGTTTTTTGGAGTAAGGATGGGGGATTCATAAGCTCATTCCAGTCGGTGGGTCATCGGTCTCGAGGTAGCCGAGCTCTTTACCGAAAGTTTCTTCCATTCCATACAGCCCGAAAAAAGCGATGAGAACACTGATCGTCCCGACCACCATCGCGGACGGAACTAAGCCATATTCTTTCGAGAGAGACCTGAAAATAAGAGTAAACAGAACGACCGATCCGCGGACAAAATTCGGAACGGAGATCGCAACCGTCGCGCGCAGATTTGTACCGAATTGTTCGGCCGCGATGGTGACGAAAAGCGCCCAGTAACCGACCGAAAGTCCGAGAGAAAAACAGATGAGGTAAAACATCTCGGGCGATGCGCCTTTCGCCATTCCGTAAACGAAAATGAAAGCTAACGTCGCAACCAAGAAAGCCCCGACCGTCCATCTCCGATTTTGGAGGCGCTGAGAGAGGAGACCACTCGCGAGGTCGCCCGCAGCAATCCCTCCGTAACCAAACAATATCGCCATTGCGCCCGTTACGGGACCGGTCAGCCCAAGCGCCACGCCGAGTTCGGGAGCAAACGTCATCAACACGCCCACGACAAACCACAGGGGAACTCCGATCAAGATGCATCGGAGGTATTTCATTCGACGGTAGGAATTTGAAAGGAGGAGGCTTAAATCTCCTCTTCGGACGGTTTCGTTTTGCTTTACGGCCTTAAAAATTCCGGATTCTCTCAGCTGAATGCGAAGAATGAGCAAAGCGATACCAAGAAGTCCGCCGATAATGTATGAGGTTCGCCAGGTAAAATATTCGCTGATAAAACCGCCGAATACAGCCCCGAGAATTCCGACCGTGGCCACGATCGTGGTTCCATAACCGCGAATTTGGCGGGGCAATGATTCCGATACGAGGGTGATCGCAGCACCGAGTTCGCCAGCCAAGCCGACCCCGGCGATGAAACGCAAAATTCCATACTGGGTCGTGTTGGTGACGAACGCGTTCAAGAGATTCGCGACCGAGTAGAGCGCAATCGAACCAAACAGTACTGAAATGCGGCCTTTCCTATCTCCCAGCATTCCCCAGGCGATTCCGCCAAGCAACATCCCAAACATTTGGAGATTGATCAGAGTAACGCCCGTATCGAGTAGCGCTTGTCCCTCTAGCCCGAGAGCTTTTAGGCTGGGCACGCGCACGATGCTGAAAAGGATCAGGTCATAAATATCGACGAAGTATCCGAGTGCGCCGACGATCACCGGGGCGATGAGCACTTCTTTCAAAGAAAATTTTTCGGGTCGTTCGAGTGCACTGGGTATCATGCCGGAACTTTCGGAGTTTTACGGTTCTTCATGACGAGCAGAATCGCGGGCATCGAAAACATCGCGGCGAAGAGACAAGTCATCTCACCGAAAATAGCGAGTAGCCCGAAGCTCACGAATGCTTGGTTGGAGGCGATGACGAGGGAAGCGTAACCAATCGTGGTCGTGAAACTACAAAGCATCACCGCACCGCCGGTATCTCGAATGACTTTCAGAATGCTTTCGCCGCCTTCTTCTCGGTACCGACTAAAGATGTTTACTGAGTAATCAACCCCGATTCCGAACGTGATTGGAAGGGCGATGAAGTTCAGAAAATTAATTTTAAACCAGAATGCGAGGATGATTCCGGCTAGCCACAAAATCCCCAGCAGCAAGCAAATGACGACCGGAAGAAAAGCCCTCGGCCTTCTAAAAAGCACGATGACGAGAAGGACGACGGCGGTGAACGCAAAAAGGGTAGCCCGGGGCCCGTCCCGATTAATCGATTCGATCATGTCCGCGGAAATCGGCAAGCTACCAGCAACCGGCGTGCCCGGAGCAACTTCATCGGCGATCGCCCGCAGTTGGTGAATGAATTGGACGAGTTTGTCTCCATCATCGGAGACGCTGTTCAAAGGGGGCTCGATCAACACGAGCTTCCCGACGGAGCCGTCTTTCTCCGTGAATTTATCGAGCACGAGTTTTGGCAGGTCATGCATCGT
The DNA here is from genome assembly GCA_014376785.1 of Oligoflexia bacterium. Taxonomy (GTDB): domain Bacteria; phylum Bdellovibrionota; class UBA1018; order UBA1018; family UBA1018; genus JACMQW01. The sequence continues at coordinate 1,852 of JACMQW010000071.1, read as the reverse complement.
GATCGTTTTGAAGACTTCAGGGCGTAAGAATTCATCGATCCGTTTTTTATCTTCGCCCGTCATTTGGGAGCGGATCGAGGGCGGAAGGAGGCGGCTTATTTCACGAATGACTTTAATTTTCGCAGGCTGGTCCTTGGGTACGAAATCATCGAGGATGGAGATTGCTTTGATGAGACTCGCGTCCCCCTCGGCATTCATCTTCGCGCGGTAGCGCGCTTCGAGTTGGAGTGCTTGGGTGCGGTCCTTCGGAAGGGCCACCATTGGAGACAGGTAGCGGCCGAAAATTTCGTCGACGAACTTCGAGTAAAAGCCAGATCCGTGCTCGATGGACCATTTATTTCGAAGTTTGCTTAAATCGGTTTCGATGATGTTCGGTGAGTACCTGAAGAACATCGCAGCCGAAAAAATCGTGAGCACTGCGGTGATCGCGGCGATTTTTTTAGGCGCGGAAGAGACGAGGTGCGCGATCGTGTCCGCGATGAAGGCTTTCGGTTTCTTGTTCGTAGGTTTCAGGGATTTAAAGCGTTCGATCAAGGTGAGCAGTGCCGGGAGCGTCGTAAACGTCGCGGCCCAGCAAAGGAGCATTCCGATCAGCCCGATGATCCCGAATTGTTTAAATCCTCGAAATCCGGTGAGCGCAAGGGAGCCGTAGGATAGCCCAGCGGCGAGGGCGGCCGTCCAAGTCGCCGATCCCGTGTGGGTGATGGCCATATCCAGGGCTTTTACATGGTCTAAGTCGTTTCGCCGCTCCTCGAGGTAGCGAGCGAGAAAGATGATCGGGAAGTTGATTCCGTTGCCAAGCACAATGGATCCCAGAAACGCGGAGTTCGCGTTCAAGTATCCGATGGCAAAGTAGGCAATTCCAAAGGTCCAAAAAGTACCGCACAGGAGCGCGATCATCAGAGCGGTTACCGCCCAAAAAGCACGGTAGAACAAGAGCATCGCGGCCGTGACGATGACGGCGACGAGAACGGTTGAGAGTTCGAGATCTTCCACTAACGCGTCTTGTTCTTCGATCGTATTTTGCACGCCACCAGCATATTTAATGGCGAGGTCGGGAGCGTATTTTTCGGGATTCAGTTCTGCGATCGCTTTGGCGACGGCTTTTTTCAGTTCCGTTCCACTGCCGTTGCTCGGTTTGTACACGAGCATGATCCGTTTCTTCTCATCGGGTGTGGCGTAATAACCATCGGGAAAGCGGTCGTAATTCGAGGTTTGGCCCTGATACTTCTTTTCGATGGCAGAGAAATTCAGTGTGGGTTCGGGAACGTTGATGCCCGCAAAGATCGTGAGGGGATTCCGGAGGATCTTCTCGTAGTCGATTTTTTCGCGTATGTATTCCCGGATGCGTTTCAGATCGGCGACATCGATGAAGAGCGCCCGCCGTACTTTGAAAAAGTTCAGCTCATTTGAAATGTTGTATTCGACACTTGCGATGGTCGATCTCGGGAGCCCGTTTAGCTTCACCGCGAGGTCTTCGACAAACCGCTTCGAAGCCTTCGTGTCGTCTGAGAAGAAAAGGACGGAGAGATTGTCGATCGAGTTGAGCCGGTTCCGAACTTCATTCAAATCCAGAACGCTCCGAGCGTTCGTCGGAAGGAGTTCCTCGACGTCCGTTCGGAGGTTTTTGTAGAGTTGGACGGAATAGTAGACCCCCGCGACCGTCAAAAGAGCCGAAATCAAAAATAAGGGGACTGAGAGTCGAACAAGAATGTTCGCGATCCGATTCATGCGTCTTATATTCCTGACCTAGTTGCTATCCTGGCGGTCGGTTATTTGGAAGATTCTGTGGTGGTTATTATTGTGACGCGATTAGTTAAGTCAATGAAGAGTTTGTTATTCTTAGCAAGCT
>JACMQW010000070.1 GCA_014376785.1 Oligoflexia bacterium | reverse complement strand
CCAGCTGAAGTAGTAGTTACCTCGATAGGCTCCATGAAAGCATCCGGCGGCTTTTTCTGGTTTTTCCAGAGACAGTAGCTTCCCGGTGATGCTGTGAGAGTCGAAATATGACTAATGTCCTATTTTTTAACGCGTCTGCAAATGTGATTGGACCCAGGATGGGGCGAAATCCTTTTTGACGTTCGAAGAGAGTGAGTTCCATGTCGGAAAATATTGAAACGACGACTCCAGAGAACACGAACAGCGTCGCTGCTTCGGGCAAGGGTCAGTCTGTAAAGTTTGACCTTGGTCGTGGCGGGCTTTTCGGTGTGAAAGCTGGGATGACCCAGGTTTACACCTCAGATGGTTCTTTGTTGGCGGTCACTGTGATCGATCTACGCGCAAACGTCATCACCCAGGTGAAGACGAAAGCAAAAGAAGGCTATAACGCCCTACAAGTCAGCTTGTTAGAGCGGAAAGCAAAATCCACCACCAAACCAGAACTCGGCCACTTTAAAAAAGCTGGAGTCACCGGAGGATTTTACTACACGAAAGAATTTCGTCTGCCAGCCACCTCGAAAATGGATGGATTCGCGATTGGTAACGAGCTCAACACCGAGTTCGTCAAAGAGGGCGACCTCGTCGACCTGATCGCAGTCTCCAAGGGTAAGGGATTTCAAGGCGGAGTGAAGCGCTACCACATGGCTGGAAGCGCGGCATCTCACGGGAACTCGGTCACCACTCGGTCCCTCGGATCGATCGGTAACCGTGCCGATCCTGCGAAGTGTTTCAAAAACAAAAAAATGCCCGGTCAAATGGGTAACGTGCAAGTCACCGTCCAGAACGTAATGGTCGTCAAAGTCGATGCCGAAAACGGCATGATTCTGGTGAACGGTTCCGTACCTGGATCTAAGAGCGGTATCGTTGCGATTCGTAAGGCCATCAAGCCGATGATTCGCGCAGCGAACAAGGCTCGGAAGTAAGGGACGGGGAGTAATACGATGCCAACCATGGATATTGTAAGCCAACAGAATAAAAAGGTCGGGACGATGGATCTGGATGCAGCGGTTTTCGCTGTAGACGTGAACTATCCTCTTGTTCACCAAGTGATCAAGGCTCAGCTCGCGAATCGCCGCCAAGGCACCGCGAAAACGAAGACGAAATCAGAAGTACGCGGCGGCGGTAAAAAACCTTTCAAACAAAAAGGTACCGGTAGTGCTCGTCAAGGTTCGACTCGTTCTTCACTGAACGTCGGCGGAGGTCAGAACTTCGGACCGCAGCCACGTTCATATGAGCAAGCGACCCCGAAAGAAATGATGCGCGGAGCTCTGCGTTCGGCACTTTCGGATCGAGTGAAAGCGAAGCGCTTCATGATCATTGATGAATTCACCTTTTCGGCTCCGAAGACGAAAGTTTTTGCCGAGATGATGAAAAATGATTTCAAACTCGAGAAAGTTCTCATCGTTGATGAGCGCAATGAAAACCTCGAATTGTCCGGCCGTAACGTTCCAAGGATTCGCGTTCTTCGGACGGAGGGTCTTAACGTTTACGACATCGTCCGCCACGAGTGGATCTTTGTTACGAAGAGAGCAGCGGCTGCAATCACCGCTCGTCTTTCGACGGAGGCGTAAGGAGTAACGATGCGTAACATATACGAAGTTATTAAGCGTCCTATCATCAGCGAAAAAACCACTGCAATGTCAGAACTTGCCGGTAAGTATGTGTTTGAGGTCGATGCAAAGTCGAACAAGCACGAAATTCGCGATGCAGTTCAGCAGTTGTTTAAAGTGAATGTCCGCGAAGTGCGGACCATGATTATGCACGGTAAAGTGAAGCGTCTCGCTAAATCGACCGTTAAACGCACGAACTGGAAGAAAGCGATTGTCAGCCTAGCTGAGGGACAAAAAATCGACTTCTTCCAAAACCAGTAAGGGAGTGAGCCATGGCCGTAAAAACGTTTAAGCCAACAACTCCATCGAATCGTTATAAAACGGTTGCGGATTTTTCGATCCTGACTCCGAAAAAAGACCAGCCGAAAAAACCAGCATCGCTTTTCGCGAGTCTGACGAAATCCGGTGGTCGTAACAATTTCGGGAAAATGACCGTTCGCCATGTGGGCGGCGGACACAAGCGCAAATACCGAGTGATTGATTTCCTTCGGGATAAGCGTGAGATTCCTGCAACGGTTTCTTCCTTAGAATATGATCCTAACCGCACCGCTTACATCGCATTGCTGAATTACGCAGATGGCGAAAAGCGATATATTCTGGCTCCTTTGAATTTGAAGGTCGGTGATAAGGTCATTTCTTCAGACTCAGCGGATATCAAGCCTGCGAACAACCTCGTCCTATCGAACATTCCAGTCGGTACCTTTATTCATAATCTGGAAATTGAACCAGGCAAGGGCGGGAAACTTTCACGCGCTGCTGGTAATTTTGCCCAGCTGATGGCTAAAGAAGGTGTTTACTGCCAAGTAAAAATGCCGTCTGGTGAAGTTCGATTGATTCACTCTCGTTGCCGCGCTTCTATTGGGCAGCTTTCGAACACGGAACATGAAAACATTGCTCTCGGAAAAGCTGGGCGCATGCGTTGGTTGGGCGTTCGCCCGACTAACCGCGGTGTTTCCATGAACCCGATCGATCACCCACATGGTGGTGGTGAAGGTAAAAGTTCCGGCGGTGGCCATCCACGTACTCCGTGGGGTGTCCCGACGAAGGGTTATAAAACGCGTAATAACAAGCGCACTGACGCATTTATCGTTAAGCGGCGTAAATAACGCTTCTCACTAAGGAGATCGACTGTGGCTCGTTCAATTAGAAAAGGTCCCTATGTGGACTACCACTTGGAACACAAGGTTCTAGAAGCAAAGAAAGCTTCTGACCGTAAAGTAATCAAAACCTGGTCTCGCCGTTCGACGATTTTACCTGATTTCGTTGGATTGACTTTTGCTGTGCATAACGGCAGAAAGTTCATCCCAGTGTACGTGACAGAAAACATGGTAGGGCATAAGCTTGGCGAATTCGCTGCCACACGCACTTTCCATGGTCACACACCGGGTGACAAAAAGGCCTCTGCTGATGCGGCATCTAAGCCCGCAGCTGCAGCTCCGGCTGGCGCTAAGAAGTAAGGAAGAGGAGATCGAAAAATGAAAGCAAAAGTGACTTCAGTTCGAATCACTCCTCGGAAAGTCGGCGCTATCGCTGACGAAGTCCGCGGGAAAGACATCAACTTCGCGTTGAACTACCTCCGGTTTTCGCCTGCGAAACGTACGGCGGGTGTGCTGTCGACTCTTCTTAAGAGCGCGGTAGCAAACGCTTCACAAAAGCAGACCGTTGATGTCGACAAGCTCTATGTGAAAACATTGCTTGTTGGTGCTGGCGCAACTTTGAAGCGTTTCCGTCCCCGCGCAAAGGGTTCGGCTTCTCCAATTTTGAAAAGAACTTCCCAAATCAGCGTCCTCCTCGCTGAAAGGATCTAAACGATGGGTCAGAAAGTAAATCCAATTGGATTCCGCCTCGGCATTACCCGTTCATGGGACAGCCGTTGGTATGCAAATAAGCGCGACTTCGCGGCATTGCTCGCCGAAGATATGAAGCTTCGTACCTTCCTAAAAGGGAAGCTCTACGCAGCAGGTATCGCGCGAATTGAAATTGAACGCGCAGCGAATAAAGTGAAGATTAACGTTCACACGGCACGTCCGGGTATCGTAATCGGCAAAAAAGGCGCTGGCGTTGAGCAACTGAAAGCCGAAGTTCAAAAACTTTCGAAAAACGAAGTTTTTTTGAACATTGTAGAAGTGAAGAAGCCCGAGGCGAATGCAACGTTGATTGCTGAAAGCGTTGCTGCCCAGCTTGAAAAACGAGTGGCATTTCGACGTGCAATGAAAAAAGCGATGACCGCTGCTTTCAAGCACGGCATTAAAGGGATTAAAATTCGCGTTTCAGGTCGTCTGGGTGGAGCGGAGATCGCACGTACCGAGTGGTACAGCGAAGATTCCGTCCCTCTTCATACGCTCCGCGCGAACATTGATTATGGCACTGCGACTGCTGCTACGACGTACGGCATGATCGGAGTGAAGGCTTGGGTTTACCTCGGTGAGGCACAAACCTTGAAGAAACTGGCTGCAGTCGAAGCAAAAGCTCTCGCCGCAGCCGCCCAAGACGCGTAAGCGTCTTGGCATAGAGAAAGGTGGATGAGCCATGCTATCTCCTAAAAGAGTTAAATGGCGTAAGGTTGCAAAAGGGAAAATGCGCGGTCGTGCAGACCGTGGCGGTACCCTTCATTTCGGTGACTTCGGTCTTCAGGCTACTGAGTGTGGTCGGATTACTGCTCGTCAATTAGAAGCAGCCCGAATCGCGATGACCCGGTCGATTAAACGTGGCGGACAAATTTGGATTCGGATTTTTCCGGACAAGCCCGTCACAAAAAAAGCTGCTGAGACCCGAATGGGTTCCGGTAAAGGGAACGTAGAAGAGTGGGTTTCTGTGATCAAGCCGGGCCGTATCATTTTTGAAATGAATGGCGTGACGCAAGCCGAAGCTTTTGAAGCGCTTCGCCTCGCACAGCATAAATTTCCAATCCATTGCAAGGCAATTTCCAAAACGTCTGAAAAGCTTGCGATGGACACACTTGAAAAAGCTCGCGTTGTAAAACGTGAGAAAAAAGCGGCTTCGTCCGCTTCGGCGAATTAGGCCGGGTTGGAGATATTATGGCGAAAAAAGCGATGAAAGATTTGAAGAACCTCTCCGCGACAGAACTGGTCTCAAAGACCCGTGATCTCGAGAAGAATCTCTTCGATACGCGCATGAAAAAAGTCACCGGGCAGCTGGCGGATTCTGCAATGATCTGGCGGCTCAGAAAAGAGCTCGCTCGCGTGAAGACTTTGCAAACGCAGGCAAAAGGGAAGAAGTAAATCATGGCTACCGAAACGAAGAAAAAAGCAGCTCCGAAAGCCGAAAAAGCTCCGAAAGCATCGAAATCGGCAAAGTCCGTTTCTGCCGACGCTCCTGCAAAAGTAGCAGCGCCTGTGGTTAAAGGGCTTCAGCGCCGAAAAGAACTTGTTGGAACGGTTGTGAGCAATAGAATGCAAAAAACCATTGTTGTCCAAATTGAGCGACGGGTTCGTCACGGGCTTTACCAAAAGTACGTTTCGAAATCCCACAAGTTCAAAGCTCATGATGAGAAAAACGACGCAAAAATGGGCGATATCGTAACGATTATCGAAAGTCGCCCGCTCAGTCGCGAAAAGCGTTGGGCCCTTCAAAAGATCGTCCGTCGTGCCATTCAAACGGCCGACGTGAACGTCTAATCTCGGAAAGGCAACTAGTATGATTCAGAATACAACTAGACTTGATGTTGCTGACAACTCCGGAGCTCGCTCCGTGATGTGCATTAAAGTTCTCGGCGGTACTCGCCGCCGGTATGCAACCCTTGGCGATGTTATTGTCGTCACCGTAAAAGAGGCAGTTCCAAATGGTAAGGTTAAGAAAGGTGACGTTTTAAAAGCCGTTATCGTTCGAACCCGTAAAGAGACGAACCGAAATGACGGAAGTTACATTCGGTTCGACACGAATTCGGCTGTTTTGATCAATGCTCAAAATGAACCGATTGGGACTCGTATTTTCGGGCCAGTGGCTCGTGAACTCCGGGCAAAACAATTTACAAAAATCATCTCCCTCGCTCCCGAAGTTTTATAAGGGGAGAGGAAGCTGCAAGCGAATACCCATTTCGGGTCTTCGTGGTCTCAGTGAGAGAGGAAAAGAACAGTGGCTAACGAAAACGATAAGAAACCTGATGCGGCTGAAAAAGCTGCAAAGGCTGAAAAAAATAAAAAAGCTGGCGAAGGCAAGAAGAAAAAAGGCGCGGGCGAGTCTGCTCAAGGCGTCCGCTTAGCTGCAGTTGGTGAAACGAAAGTTTCTGGAGAAGCCGCACCTCGGCTTGAGCTGCTTTACAAAAAAGAAGCAATCCCGGCTTTGATGAAGTTATTTAACGACAAAAATCCGATGGGCATTCCCCGCCTTTCGAAAATTGTCATTAATTGCGCAATTAAAGACGCGGTGGCAAACCCGAAGGTTTTGGACAGCGCGCTGGACGAAATTACTGCAATTACTGGTCAAAAACCGGTACTGACTCGGTCTCGTAAAGCGATTGCTTCCTTCAAAGTCCGTGAAGGAAATGCCGTGGGTGTGATGGTTACCCTGCGCCGTGCTCGGATGTACGAGTTTTTAGATCGCTTGATCAACGTCGCTTTGCCTCGCGTTCGTGACTTTAAGGGTCTAAGTACCAAGTCTTTTGATGGACGAGGCAATTACAGCCTAGGTCTGCGTGAACAGATCATTTTCCCGGAGATTAACTACGATAAAGTAGAAAAACTTCGCGGTATGACGATCACGATTACGACGACGTCACCTAACAACGATAAAGCGCGTGCCCTCCTCTCGGAGCTCGGCATGCCATTCAAAAAGTAATTATCGGAGATTGAAATTATGATGACCGATCCGATTGCAGATCTTCTAACGAGAATTCGGAATGCCACAGCCGAAGGACATGAAAAAGTCGAAATTCCGGCTTCACGTGTTAAGGCTAACATTGTTCGGGTATTGAAAGAGGAAGGTTATGTAAAAAACTTCCGCCTATCCCGAGACGAAGGTATTCCAGTAATTAAAATTTATCTGAAATACGCAGAGGAAGGTTCACCCGTGATTCGTGGCATTCGCCGCATCTCAAGACCTGGACTTCGTCGTTATTCAGGTTATGAATCCTTTCCACGTCCGTTAAGCGGCGCCGGTATCGCAATCGTTTCGACTTCTAAAGGAGTCATGACCGGTTCGAAAGCTCGGCAGGCAAAAATTGGCGGCGAGATTCTTTGCGAGGTTTGGTAAGATGTCACGCGTAGGTAAACAACCCATTAAAATTGCTGCGGGTATCAAAGTTTCGATTGCCGATGGTCTGGTGAAAGTCGAAGGGCCGAAAGGTAAGCTTTCTCACCAATTGCCCCGAGGTGTAACGGCTACTGTAGATAAAGACCAAGTGGTTGTGACTCCACAGCCTGAACTCTCCATTAAAGCGCCTGCGCTTCATGGATTGACTCGGACTCTGATTCATAACATGGTTCACGGAGTTTCGACTGGCTTCACGAAAGAACTAGACATCGTTGGTGTCGGTTATCGCGCGACAGCCAAAGGTCAAGTCCTAACCTTGAACGTTGGGTTTTCGCATCCGATTGATTTCACGCTTCCTACTGGAATCGCGGGAAAAGTCGAAGGGAATACTCATCTGGTTCTCAATGGAGCGGATAAGGAACTTCTCGGAATGGTTGCCGCAAAAATTCGTGGTTTCCGTCCGCCTGAGCCTTATCAAGGTAAGGGAATCAAATACACGAACGAGAAAATTATCCGTAAGCAGGGTAAGGCTGCTGGCGCTAAGTAAGCTATCAAGCTGAAAAGTCAGAAGTAAGGTGAAGAATTATGGCTACTAAGATCCGTCGGACGACGAGTAACAAACAGCAGATCCGCTTCAAGCGCAAAAAACGCATTCGTGCGAAAATGGAAGGGACATCTGAGCAACCACGTCTCTCTGTGTTTCGTTCAAATTCGAATATGTACGCGCAACTAGTTGACGATGTGAAGGGCGTAACGTTAGTTTCTGCCTCCACACTTGACGAAGGCTTGAACGCAAAGTCCCCAAGCAGCGCTGAAGGTGCTAAAGCGGTTGGAAATCTTCTGGCTAAAAAGGCCTTGGCAAAAAAAATCAACTCGATTGTTTTCGATCGCAGCGGTTACCTCTATCACGGACGCATCAAGGCTCTTGCCGATGGCGCTCGTGAAGGTGGACTGAAGTTCTAACAGCAAAGATAACGGAGAAATTCTAATGGCATTCGGTCAACAAACGAACCGCGAAGAATCCGAATTTGAAGATAAAGTCATCCATATTAACCGTTGCGCGAAAGTTGTAAAAGGCGGACGCCGCTTTAGCTTCGCTGCAATTGTGGTTGTGGGCGATAAAAAAGGTCAAGTCGGAGTCGGACTCGGAAAAGCAGGCGAAGTTCCTGAAGCGATCAAAAAAGCTGGCAAACAAGCAAAGAAGAATTTGATGAAGGTCTCCATGACCGGTACATCGATTCCTCATGAAGTAGTCGGACAATGGGGCGCAAGTCGCGTCCTTATGAAGCCAGCTCCAGAAGGAACTGGAATCATTGCGAGTTCGTCGATTCGGGCCATTCTGGAAGTCGCCGGAATTCAAAACATTCTTACGAAGTCGATCAAGCGCGACAATCCACACAATGTGGTTCGTGCGACGTTCGATGCTCTAAAACAACTTCGCCAATTCAGCGAAATCGCTGCAGCTCGCGGCAAGACCGTTGCTGAAATTTTGGAATAAGATAGGAAATCGTCATGGCTACTGAAACCAAAAAAACGGCAGTTTCTGCCAAGCCTAAAAAAGCAGCTGGAGCCAAACGGACCATTACGATCCGTCTTGCTAAAGGCACGATTGCTTGTCCGCCTAATCAGCGAGCATGCGTTGCTGGCTTGGGTCTGAAACGCCGTGAGCAAGTGGTAACGCTTGAAAATACTTCCGCAATCCGCGGAATGATCAAGAAAGTGCTCCATTTAGTAGAAATCGTTTCAGAAACGCGTTAGTCGTTCGCTGAAACTAGAACTGCGAGTACGGATTTTTTATGAATCCAAGCGTTAGCAATAAAGGAAATGCATTATGTTAAGATTAAACACGATTAAAGCCCATCCCGGAGCAACTCAAAAGCGCAAGCGTCTTGGACGTGGATCCGGATCAGGTCTCGGACAAACTTCCGGTAAAGGGGATAAAGGTCAGCTTGCTCGTTCCGGCGGGCATGTTCGCCCTGGCTTCGAAGGCGGTCAAATGCCTTTGTATCGCCGAATTCCAAAAAAGGGATTCACCAACATCCATCGTCGTTCGAATGCCGTCGTGAATCTTTCGGAACTTTCAAAGCTAGATAGTTCAATCAAGGAAATCTCCATGGAGTCTCTCTTGGAGGCGGGAATTGTGAAAGGTCGTCATGATCGACTGACGATTCTTGCTACGGGTGAAGTAACTCAAGCATACACTGTGAGAGCGCAACGCGTTTCCGGTGCCGCAGCTGAAAAAATTACCAAGGCTGGCGGAAAAGTGGAATTAATTCCAATTCCTGAAGGAAAGAAGCCAGTTAAGAAGTCGAAAGCGGCAAAATAAGTCTTTCGTCTTCAATTAAGTTCAGGTGATAGTAAGAAGGTCTGGCCGTGTCCCAATGTGGGATCGTCCAGACCTTTTTCATGCCCCTATTATAGAAAATCAGAGGAACTCGAGCATGTCCGCAATTGCTGGGCTCATTAAAATTGAAGAACTAAGAAAACGCATTCTTTTCACGGTAGCGATGCTCGCAATCTACAGACTTGGAGTGCACGTTCCGACTCCGGGTGTAGATGGGGCGGCTCTGAAGCAAGTTTTCGAAAGCATGCAAGGAACTATTTTTGGTTTCTTCAATCTTTTCTCAGGAGGCGCGCTCGAGAGATTCTCAGTGTTTGCACTCGGGATCATGCCCTACATTTCTTCTTCCATCATTTTTCAGCTTTTAACGGTGGTTGTGCCTTATTTTGCCGAGCTCCAGAAGGAAGGCGAGCAAGGTCGGAAAAAAATAACCCAGTACACCCGTTATGGCGCTGTGCTGTTATCTATTATTCAAGGAACAGGAATTGCGACCCAACTCCAGAATTACCAAAATCCAGCGGTCGTATTAAACCCTGGAACAAGTTTTGTGTTGATGACCGTAATCACCCTCACTGCGGGTACACTCTTCTTGATGTGGATCGGTGAGCAGATGTCGGAACGAGGTATCGGTAACGGTACGTCTGTGCTGATTTACGCCGGAATTGCTGCCAGGATCCCAAGCGGTATCGGTAGCGCTTTCTCCCTTTATCGGTCTGGAGAACTTAGCTTTTTCAAAATCATCATTATTTTAGCAATCATTATGGTGACGTTTTTCGCGATTATTTTCGTGGAACGCGGAGCACGCCGGATTCCGATTCAGTACGCAAAACGCGTAATTGGTCGAAAAGTTTATGGCGGGCAAAACACGTTTCTTCCTCTTAAAGTGAACGTTTCGGGGGTTATTCCACCTATTTTCGCTTCTTCACTCCTGATGTTTCCAGCCACATTTGCCGCATTTTCCCATGTTCAGTGGTTACAGAAGGTGACTCAGCAACTCACACCCGGAGCGATGTTGTATGAGATTGCTTTCGTTTCATTGATTATTTTCTTCGCCTATTTTTATACCGCGGTTGTTTTTAAAACGGACGACGTGGCCGAGAATTTAAAAAAGAATGGTGGATTCATTCCGGGCATTCGTCCCGGGGATGCGACCGCACAGTACATCGATTACGTGCTGGGACGGATCACCCTCGGGGGCGCCGTGTACATTGCAATGATCTGCGTGCTTCCGACCATTTTTACTCAGGCTTTGAAAGTGCCGTTTTATTTCGGTGGCACCAGTGTTCTCATCTTGGTGGGTGTCGCACTGGATACGGTTGCTCAAATCGAGACTTTCTTGCTGACCCGCAATTATGAAGGCTTTATGAAGCACACGCGTTTGAAAGGCAGAACGGCCTACACATGATTCTGATTTTTCTGGGTCCGCCGGGCTCCGGCAAAGGTACTCAGGCTAAAAGGCTCATGTCGCATCGGTCTTGGCCGCAGCTCTCAACGGGGGATATGCTTCGAGCAAGTATTTCCAAGGGGTCTGCGCTTGGAATGGAAGCTAAGAAGTACATGGATCAGGGCCATTTGGTGCCGGACTTAGTCGTCGTTGGGATGATTGCTGAGCGAATCCAGGAGCCTGACTGTAGGTCAGGTTTTATACTGGACGGTTTCCCGAGGACGTTACCGCAGGCTAAGTCCTTGGATGTCATGCTCGCCGCTCGAAACCTTTCAGTAGATGTGGTTGTGGAGTTCCAGATCAAGGATTCTGAGCTTTTGGGGCGTCTGAGCGGTAGGAGGACTTGCTCCAAGTGCGGCACTCTTTACCACATTCATACTTCACCCCCGCAAGTGTCTGGAATTTGTGATGTCTGCGGTTCAGATGTGATTCAGCGAGCGGATGATCAGGAGTCTGTGATCCAGAAGCGCCTGAAAGTTTACCATGAATTGACGGCACCGTTGGTGCGCTTTTATTCCGAGCAAGGGAAACTCCGCGCTATCGATGCGAGCGTTTCCATGGCAGCGGTAGATGTCTCTGTACACGATGCCCTCGGTATTGCGTAGAGCAGGTCCCCTTCGATTGATTGTTAGCCCAAAACTGCACTGACCTAGGGGGCGTGTGCAGTTAAAAGCTAGAAATCCTGCTCGAGTTGTCACTCTAGGGTTGAAGTCCTAGGGCGTCTAAGGTTAGAAACGGGAAACTTTTGGTTACATGATTGAGAGTGTCCGATCCATTTCGGTGCGGACCCTGAATCAAGTTCACGGTAGATGGTGTTCTCATCTTGAGCGCATTCCCCGCCGTGTGAAATAGGGGTTTTTGTCCAGCGAAGGCAAAAACTTAACGATCGATGAAGCTGGGCATTCCCTGGTGTAAAGATCTGAAGGCTCAACTTGGGCTGGAAAGAGGAGAAGTTCATGAAAGTTCGCGCTTCAGTTAAAAAGATTTGTGAAAAATGTAAGATCATCCGCCGTGCCGGAGTGGTTCGCGTGATTTGCACGAACCCACGTCACAAGCAGCGTCAGGGATAAGGGAAGGTTATAGAGAATGGCACGTATTTCTGGTGTTGATTTACCTCGGAACAAAAGAGTCGAAATTGCGCTTACGTATATTTTTGGTGTCGGACAACCGACTGCCAAGAAGATCTGCAAAAGCGCCGGCGTAGATGCTTCTAAAAAAACGGATGAACTAACCGAAACAGAAGTTCAAAAAATTCGCGAATTGCTTGAGCAGGATTATCGTGTCGAAGGTGACCTTCGTCGCGAAATTTCTTTGAGCATTAAACGCCTGGTTGATCTCGGTACTTACCGCGGCCAGCGCCATCGCAAAGGCCTTCCGGTTCGTGGTCAACGGACTCACTCGAACGCTCGTACGCGTAAGGGGCCTGCAGTCGCTATTGCAGGTAAAAAATCCGTTAAAGCGATGAAGTAATCGCTGAATTTAATACAGACCATAAACACCCCATTTAATTCACTGGAGTAATAAGCAATGAGTGAAACTAAAACCGAAGCAAAGACTGAAAAGTCGACCGCCGGTACCACGGAAACCGCAGCAGATGCGGGCGTGAAAAAAATCAAAAAGGGCAAGCGCGGATCCGTTAATGGAAACGTGTACGTCCTCTCGTCTTTCAATAATACGATCGTTACGATTACGGACCCAATGGGAAATACAATCTGCTGGGCAAGCGCCGGTGGAAAAGGATTCCGCGGTTCCCGTAAAAATACTCCATTCGCAGCTCAGGTTGCGGCTGAAGATGCGGCACGTAAAGCGGCCGAAAGCGGAATGCGCTCTTGTTCGGTATTTGTTTCTGGCCCAGGTGCTGGCCGCGAATCCGCACTTCGTGCGATTTCGTCTGCAGGTATTCGCGTGATGTCCATTGAAGACGTCACTCCGATCCCCCACAACGGTTGCCGTCCGCCTAAGCGCCGCCGCGTCTAAGAAGAGGTTTAAAGATCATGGCACGTTATACTGGTTCTGTTTGTCGTCTCTGCCGCCGCGAAAATCAAAAGCTCTTCTTGAAGGGCGATCGCTGCTTTACTGAAAAATGTTCTTTTGAACGTCGTGGGTATCCACCTGGCCAGCACGGTCAAGGACGGATCAAATTCTCTGAGTACGGACTTCAGCTTCGTGAGAAGCAGAAGATTAAGCGTATTTATGGATTGCTTGAAGGTCAATTCCGCGGACTGTTTGAAAAAGCGAGTCATATGAAGGGCATCACGGGTAACCACCTGGTTTCCATGTTGGAGCGCCGTCTCGATAACGTAGTTTATCGCTCAGGCTTCGCTAACTCACGTTCGGAAGCTCGTCAGCTCGTCCGTCACGGGCATTTCCACATTAATGGAAAACTCGTGAACATCCCGTCGTATCTCATCGATAAGGGCGACATGGTCGAAGTGAAAGAATCTAGCCGGAGCACGGCTCGGATTGGCGGAGCGCTCGAAAGCGTGAAACGCCGCGAGATTCCACAGTGGCTTGAACTCGATACCAATGCTTTTAAAGCCCGCGTTCGCGATCTTCCGGTTCGCGACGACGTTACCGCTCAAATGAACGAGCGGATGGTGGTCGAGCTTTACTCGAAGTAATCTAAAACAATCACTGAGGTTGCCGGGAAAACAGGATGTTCTCTCGGCACTCCTCTTCACCTTAAAGCTCCGCATTGCTGTAACAAGAAGTTCAGCGAGGGGTAGAAGGCAGGAATGGAATAAATGGGAAATCTAGAAAAAAATTGGCGCGATCTGATCAAGCCGAAGTCCCTCGATCTTGATAAAGAATCATTGACCTCAGGTTATGGAAAATTTATCGCTAAGCCGCTTGAACGTGGTTATGGCTTGACCCTCGGAAATTCTTTACGCCGAGTGCTTCTTTCTTCCCTTCAAGGTGCAGCTGTAACGGCTATTAAGATGGATGGGGTACTTCACGAATTCACCGCGGTTCCAGATGTCACTGAAGATGTCGCTGAAATAATCCTGAACTTAAAAGAAGTTCGTTTCAAGCTTCACTCCGAAGAGTCAACCGTTACGATCGATAAAGTCGGTCCTTGTGAAGTGAAAGCCTCGGACATCATCACGAGCGACAACGTTGAAGTCTTGAATCCTGATCAGCACATCGCTACGATCGGTAAGGGTGGAAAAGTTAAAGCTGAGATTCGCGTGAAGCGCGGTCGCGGCTACGTCGCAGCCGAGTCCAATAAAACGGACGATATGGGAGTTGGCTGGATCGCAATCGATTCGTTCTTCTCGCCGATCCGTCGAGTAAACTACACGGTCACTCAGTCCCGCGTGGGTCAGCGTACCGATTACGACAAACTTACTCTCGAACTCTGGAGTGATGGCTCTGTGAAGCCAGAAGACGCAGTTGGCCTCGCTTCGAAAATTCTAAAAGATCAACTTTCGATCTTCTTGAATTTCGAAGAAGAAGAAGAGCCGACTGCCATGGAAGAAGTGAAGGGCCAGCCTCAGTTTAATCCGAACCTTTACCGTTCGGTTGAAGAGCTGGAGTTATCCGTTCGTTCTGCAAATTGTCTCCAAAACGCAAATATCAAATACATCTACGAACTCGTGCAGAAGACTGAAGCAGAAATGCTGAAGACGAAGAACTTCGGAAGGAAGTCATTGAACGAAATCAAAGATATCCTCTCTGAAATGGGCCTTAGCCTGGGGATGAAGCTTGACGGCTTCGTCACTCCTAGCCAGCCGCCTAAACCAGCCGATTCGGATGTTGATGAGAGCAAAATCATGAGCGACCGCGAAGCGGGCGACGATTTTGAAGACGATACCGACGACATCGAAGATTAATCAGGAAAGTGAAGAATTATGAGACATGCAGTAGATGGCCGTAAATTCGGCCGAAATACCTCCCACCGCAAAGCAATGTTCAAGAACATGGCGAACGCGGTAATCACGCACGAACAAATCACGACGACGATCCAGAAGGCGAAAGAAATTCGCCGTGTGGTTGACCGTTTGATCACGTTGGCGAAAAAAGGCACCCCGGCTTCCCGCCGTTTAGCTTTTGATCGTACGCGTGACAACGAAATCGTGGCTAAACTTTTCAATGAGTTAGCGCCTCGCTACAAAACTCGCGCAGGTGGTTACACCCGGGTTCTGAAGCTTTCCGACCGTCGATGGGGAGATGCTGCTGAGATGGCAGTTCTCCAATTGGTGGACGGCGTGATCGTTGATAAAAAGAAAAAAGTAAAGCCTGTGGTCGAAGGTGAAGCAGCGGCTGCGCCAGCCGTTGCCGCAGATCCATTCGCTCGTTTCCGTAAGATGTTCGGAAAACAAACGAAGTCGACCGGCGAGAAAAAAGTAAAAGCGGCCAAGGCTCCTAAGGAACCAAAGGCAGCTAAGCCAGCAAAAGTAGCAAAAGCTCCAAAAGTGGATTCTGCTAAAAAACCAGCCGCTAAAAAGTCTACGAAGAAAGAAGCTTAATTTTTTCCTCGAATTGAAAAGGCCTTGCTCGAATTTCGAGCAAGGCCTTTTTTAGTTCAGAGTTCAGAGTTCACCTTGAATTGGGTTGAGTATTTGAATACATAAAACCCAATTTTGGGTGAAAAATCTCTTCGGCAGGAGGGTCATTCCTGACACGAGCGCTGAAGGTCAGTTGATGGGAACCTGTCCTCCATTTAGGCGCCTTTTTTAGGCACGCAGCGGCCTCCAGTGCCACTAGTCCTAGTAAATAAAGGGTAATCATAGGGAATGGACCATTTGTCTCTTAGGCGATCCCCGGGCTTGGAAATTGCTTCTTTAAGAAGGTGTGGAATCTTCCATTAAAAGCCGAACAGGCACTATGAAGTTCACGGTGAAGCAAATTCTGATAGAGCAATTGCGCCGGAACGGGGCGGGCGCGGCACACTCACCATTAAAATTAACCTCATTACATCGGGAGCAGGCCGCTCTCAAAAACGCGCACGGCTTTTTATTCGCAGTCATCGTGACGTTTTACTCCGCCGTCGCCCCAGTTTGGGCAGAGGAAAGTCAGATCTCGAGGTCCACGTCAGTCGGAGAAAGCCAACTGCCCTTTAAAAAACCTGCCCCACTCAGTAGCGCCGACCTTCCGGGTGAAGTGGCATGCGGGTTGAGTTGTCGGTACAGCCGTGCAAATGAAAACCTCACGCTTCAAGCCGTCTACTTGCTGAAAAAAATTAAACTCATCGACCTGTCCATTCAGACCGGTAAAGAAGGTGCCGCTCGTACCGCGCTTGGCGGATTTTGTGCAAATGCGAGTGAGGAGGTCGAATCCTGTTTCAAGAGGTACAAAGATTTTCAAAGAGTCGGGCTTCTTGAAATTCGTCAAGCCATCGGACGCAATGAAGATTCCATCGCTCGCCTGGTTCATGGTCGGAAGATCGACGGCACAGCAGAAGGCGAAGCGCTTGTTTTTCAAACCGGAGCGGATCAGCCAGCCTATCTGCCTGAAGTCCCCACCTTGAAAGATCTGGAAACGACTTATCTCCAGGGCAACCTGCAACCCCGCGGTGGAAAGTATTCTCCGGACGACGTTAGAAAATGGAGCCAAGAACTTGTGCTAACGAATCCTCGGGCGAGAACGCTCGAGTTTCGAAAAGAAACGTTCGACGCAAATCCCTACGGCGAAGAAAAGGGCAAATCCCACTTACACATGGTGAATCGAAATGAAGGCGGAGTGGAGCAGACTGATAAGGCAGCCTCCGCACTCTATGAAAAGTCGCGCGCCTCCATCGAAGCTTACGCGAAAGACAAAACGATTTCGGCGCCGGAAAATCGGACCGTCTCACCTGGGCGGGTTAAAAAAGAAGATCAGGTGAGTTACGATGCTTTTACCCAAGCCCGTTCCCTGTTTAATTCTACCCTCGCCGGAGATCTCGAAAAAGATGCGAAATCTTCCGCTCGGAAACCGGCGGCCGCACCGAAGAAAGATCCGAAAGTGGCTCCGAACCCGGGATTCACTGCGGCTCCGGAAAACACCGAGCTCACCAACCGCGACGTGAATATCGGGGGCACAGTGAGAAATCCTGCCGGTAAATACCGGATTTACGAGGATGATGAGACGGTGAAGTTGCCGCCGGAAATGAAGAATTCCCGATACATCAGATACGACATCCACGAACTTTTCAAAGACACCGACGAATCGACGAAATAGGCGACTCAGCTAAAACGGCGATTGGAATATTTTTTTCGAGGGGTCAAGCCGACCGTGTTCAAACAGCGGGGCTAATCGTTGCACAAGGATGATCAGGCGAATCAGCTAAAAAAGCGTGATCGCCGATTTTAGTTCCTCAGTTCCTCAGTTTATCGGCTGGTCAGCGAGATCTTAAATCTGAGAAAGCCAAATCACCATTCGGCTCGTGCCATTTGGGATGGGTTTTTTTGAACGGTTCTTATACCACGTGAAAGTTTCGCTGAAGGGCAGATTTTCGCTCGGAGTTCCCGCTAGTTTTTCGAGCGTTACTTTTAAGCTTGGAATCAAGGCCTGTGGGACAATCAAATCGAACTGAATTCCGCCCGGAGCTTCCACTCCTCCAATCCCGGGAGTCGTCTCGGGCAGACCTGCCTCACGGAGCGCCTTCAGAATTTGGTTTCTAACCAAAGCAGGCGCGTCCGTTTTTAGATTGAAACGCCAGATTTCTCCTCGACCCACTTGGACATCGGAATCCACGTCCACGCCCGCTGAAGTGTCGACTTCTGTCTCGTTTTCTCCGCCTTCGCTATTGCCCACTTCATCACTGACTTCACTGTCGCTCTGAATACCCCGGGCCATCGGGACATTACCGGAGGATAGATCTTCAGCTGCAATCATCGTTTGAAGACGCTGCTCCATCCTGCGTTCATAGAGATCACGAGCGACCGGGCCAAGTTTAATTCCCACCACGACCACGGCTGCGATGCTGACCCCTTCGATCAAAAGCCGCGCGGCCACCGGAAGCTGTTTCCACACCGCCCGCGGATTCGCAAAAAAGCGGCGCAGTCTCCAAATTGGAAATGACAGCGGTCGTTCGCGCAGGTCGAGCGGCATCGTCGCGCGCGGTTGGGAATGGAGAACCGAGAGCAATTCTCTTAATCTCGTGAGACGATCTCGGCTTTCCTCACTTTCGGCTAAGTGCGCTTCGAATGCGCGCGCCATCTTAGGCGATAGAATGCCATCGATTGCGTCGAGCATTTTATTGCTCGCTTCAAAGTCGTCCATTTTAGGAGTTTGTTCCAAGCGCACCTCCGTAGATCCAAGACTCCATCAGTCGGAGAGCCTGGAGACGCTGCAGCCTCGCGCTCGGTTCGGGAATTTGGAGAACTGACGCGACCTCGGAAACGGGCAGTCCGTATTTATCGCGTAAAAGTAGAAGTAATTGGGATTCGATCGGAAGCCGATGGAAGTAGGAGTCAAAAAATCTCAACCGCGCCTTCGGGTCAGGGTTCGAGTCGAGCATCACTTGTTCGGCCGGAGTGAGCAGGCGAGGACTGCGCTTTTTCATCCCGCGAAGCTCATTAAACGCGATTTGCAAGATCCACGAACGCTCGTACTTCAGGAAACGCTCCGCTTTCGGACGCCTGCCCAGCGTGCGCAAAATAGAGCGATAAGCATCGGGCGCGTCGGCCGGACTCCAGAGCATGCTCTGACAAAGATCATAGAGAAGATCCCCGTAAGTGCTAATGATGCGTTTCATCCAGACATCGCCCGGCGCTTTTTGGCGCAGGGGACGCTTGGACATTTTAGGAGTTTTTCGTTTGAAGGGGGACCACGCCACCTCCCGATTCTAACGTCGGTTAGGACGAATCGCCAGGCGCTTTGTCATCGCTTTCGTCACGCAGCAGGTCCAGATAGAGTTTCCAATGCTCCGGGGTCCGCGAAACCGTCAATCGAATCGCCGTCGCAGGGAGCCAATTCGGCCGAGAAGGATTTCTTTTCAAAGCCATTTTCGCTTGATGAGGCGTGCGCCCACCTT
Organism: Oligoflexia bacterium; assembly: GCA_014376785.1. Taxonomy (GTDB): domain Bacteria; phylum Bdellovibrionota; class UBA1018; order UBA1018; family UBA1018; genus JACMQW01. The sequence goes on along the minus strand of JACMQW010000070.1, from coordinate 27,393 downwards.
TTCTCTGATTACAGGGCTTGCATGCTGTGACGATATTTTCCCAGCTCTTCTCTCCGCCCTGCACCACGGGTTTTACGTGATCCATGGTGAGGTGCATTTTCGGAAAACGATTTCCGCAATACTGACAACGGTGCTGGTCGCGAATAAAAATGTTCGTGCGTGAGAATCGAACGATTTGTTTTCGTTTTTTGAGAGGAATAAATTCCAGCAACCGAAGCACCGCCGGCACGCGAATGGTCATCCGCACCGTGCGCACTTCTGTTTCAGATTCTTCGATGACTTCGACTTTACCGAGAAAGAGGAGCTGCAAAGCCCTTTGCCAGGTCACGATCTGCAGCGGTTCAAAACTAGCGTTTAAAACGAGCGCATGACTCATTCTTTAATTATAGTAGTAAACTGTAATAAATCGCAAATCGGTGCAGTTGGGCTGCTGTATGAGTCGGTGGTGGGGATGGGTGTCATATAAATGGCGCTGCGAACTTCGACTCCTCCTGTTAGCATCTCCCTATGAATGATCGCTCCCGCTCGCGTAAGCCGCATTATTTCATTGTCGCTCTGCTCACAATCGTCTTGGGAACCGTGGCGTGGATCAATTTCAATGGTGGCTGGAGTGGTTCTCGAAGTGGCGCGGGCGATGATGGTTTGAAGCCGATGCCGTCCATTCAGCTGCCGAAATCGGACGGTGCTCAAATCAAAACATCAGACTGGAAAGACGAAGTTTTGGTGGTCCATTTTTGGGCCGCTTGGTGCCCACCCTGCATTCCAGAAATCGCGGAGATCTTGAAAGCCGCCAAACGTCTCCCGAAAGATAAAAGTGGTCGAAAAATTCATTGGTTACTGGTCAGTCAGGATCCTGATTGGGCAAAAGCTCACAGCATTCTTCCTGAGAGTGCGCTTCCCGAAGGCGTCACGTCCGTTCTCGATAGCGAAGCGAAAGTTTCTGATTCCTTCGGGAGCTATCAGTTTCCAGAGACTTATCTCATTACGCGCGAGGGAAAGATCGCGGCGAAGTGGATCGGGGCGCAGGAGTGGAGTGGAAACTGGGGCGAACACGCGCTTCAAGGAATCGAAACCCTCAGCCGGGAAGGTCATGTTCCGGGGCAATAGCAGTTTCGGCAAAGAAAGGTCCGGGCGTTCAGCTCCGCCACGGGGTCCAAGGATTTAACAATTGCTCATAAACGTAACTGTACGAATTCTAGACAGATTTTGTTTCGACCAGATTATTTACAAATTCGCCTAAAAGTTGATCGAAAAGCTCCGATAAGCCTCTTAGGGATGAGTGTCATCATTCCTGAGCGCCGACCGGCGAGGAGCAGACGATGATTAATTGGGAAGAGTTAAAGCACATCCATGTCATTCGGAAATTGCAGTCGATCCTGACTCAGTGGTTTTCGACGGAAGTGTTTTTCGTCGACGAGCGGGGAGTGATCCGAAACTTTGACCCGACCGACCGCCAGCGGGAATGGAAGAATCCACTCGCGGCAGAGTATGTGCGCGAAAAGACGCGCGAGCGCTTCTTCAAACACGTATCTGAAATGAACGAAGCCGCGCTCAAGTCGAACAAAAAAGCATTCGTGGCGAAGGGCCCGTCGGGTTTCGAGCAAGTCATCGTTTCGCGAGTCGCGCACGGAAATGATTTTTACGGAACGGTCTACGCATTTTGCTACCTCGACCACCAAGTAGATCCGGCTGAAAAAGCCCAAGCAAAGACTTTGCTTGAAGGATGGGGAGCGGATTGGAACGCTTTTGATCAAGCGTTTAGTAAACTTCGCGTACTCAGCGATGGCGAACGAAAATACTTAGCCGAACTGGTCGACCTTGTGTCGGAAGAAATCGTCACCTACCACACGGAAATTGCCAGTCGCCAAGAACGCATCGATGCTTTGACCAATGAAATTGGAAACCGTTACAGCTACGGAAACATGATCGGTAAATCAAAACCGATGCAAGAGCTCTACGGACTTCTGGAAAAAATCAAGACGTCGGAATCCACCATCCTCATCAACGGGGAGAACGGAACCGGTAAAGAACTCATCGCAAAAGCCGTGCACTATAATTCCACTCGGAAAGACAATGCGTTCGTTACGGTGAACTGCTCGGCCTTCAACGAAAACTTGCTCGACAGTGAACTCTTCGGACATTCGAAAGGATCCTTCACCGGCGCGGTTCGGGATAAGAAAGGTCTTTTCGAAGTCGCCCACCGCGGAACGCTCTTCCTCGATGAGATCGGGGATATGAGCCCGACCATGCAAGTGAAGTTGCTCCGAGTCCTCCAAGAGGGAACACTCACTCCCGTCGGATCGACGGATCAGAAAAAAGTCGATGTCCGAGTGCTTGCCGCCACGAACAAAGATTTGAAAGCAATGATCGAAGACGGAACGTTCCGCGAAGATCTTTATTACCGGATTAACGTGATTAATCTGGTGGTGCCTCCGCTTCGGGACCGTAAAGAAGACATTCCCGTTCTGATCGACCACTTCATCGCGCGCGGTTGCAAAGAAAAAGACATTCCGCTCAAGCAACTCGCGAAACGATCCATGGAAAAGTTTTACGACTATCCATGGCCGGGGAACATTCGAGAGCTTGAGAACGAGTGTGAACGAGTCATCGTGCTCGCCGGGGACGATAAAATGGTTGGACCAGAGCTTTTGTCGACCCGGATTCGGGACCACGGGGAGAACTCTAAGGTTCAAGGCGTGCGCGTCGCAGGGAAATTAAAGGATGCGCTCGAAGAACTCGAGATGGTCATGATCAAAGAAGGCCTGAAGCGTACGGGATGGAATAAATCCCGTCTTGCGAAAGAACTCGGCATTTCACGCGCGGGGCTAATCATGAAAGTCGAAAAGTACGGTCTAGATAAGCGAAAACTCATGCGCCAAGCCGCTGCGGCCGCCGCCGCTGCAAATGGAAGCTCCAACGGCGAAGTAGCCTAATCTTCCGTTACTCAAACTCAGGGAAGGCTCCAAACGATTCGTCGTTTGGAGCCTTCCTCTTTTTTAAACGTGACGGCTATCGGTACGGACGACCGAGCGGGTATCGCCACCCTTTGAATTGTTGTCGTGCTGTGGAATCAGCCGCACTCAAGCCAAAATTTAGCCGAAAAAAAGCTCCATACTGATTTGCGGGGTCTGGCCCTCGGCCAAAATCGGTTTGAAAGGTCTGCCTTGCCGCAGACAGCCCGAAATCAATTTCATTCGTAATCGGAAAAAGGACCTGTGCTTCTAAGGTTAGGCTGGATTTCACTGCCGGAGCCGATTTTAAAACGAGGTTTTGAAAAGCGAATGGGGAATAGCCCACGCCAAAAACCAGCATCCAGAACTCGACGCGAAACATCGGGCTCAGCGTGAGGACGGAAAAATCTTCTCCAGCTCCCGTTTTTCCACTCAGGTAACGCTCCTGCAGGGCGACCGCGAAAAGAAGTCCGTGTTGGGAGTTTTGGAGCTGCAAAGCCAAGGTCGCAGGCATCGAAAAAAGCGAGGATGCCGAACCCGAAGGGGCTTTTCCCAGCGCTTCAAACAACGGCGATGGATTCGTGACTGTGGCCGCGGAAGCGCCAAACTCAAATGAAAACGGCAGCGCTTGGGCGCTTGTTGCAAAAAGGAGGAGGAGCGCCGAAAGAATGAAACGCGAGGGAATGATCTGCATCTGCTCCCAGTTTACCGCGAATCCGTTACACTTGGAGTGAGAACTTGCGGAAAGAAGATGTGGCGGTGCCTGTTTTAGCTGGCTTTGTGCGACGCGCATTTTCGGTGTGAGGACCGCGGAAAAGGGTAGGAATGCGAGCAGGATGTCGCTATTTTCTCGCCTATGCCTTTTCAAACGAAGCTTGCGGAATTGAATGAACGGAAACGCCTTTCGGAACTCGGGGGGGGCGAAGAGCGGATCGCCAAACAACACGCCTCGGGGAAACTCACGGCGCGTGAGCGACTCGAACTTCTGCTGGATCCGGGATCGTTTGTCGAACTTGATCAATTTGTTCAACACCGCTGCACGGACTTCGACATGCAAAACCAGAAGTTCCTGGGCGACGGAGTGGTGACCGGATACGGAACCGTTCATGGCCGCACGATCTTCGTATTCTCCCAAGACTTTACAGTTTTCGGCGGCTCGCTCTCCGGTGCGCATGCGACGAAAATCTGCAAAGTGATGGACCTCGCAGTGAAGGCCGGAGCACCCATCGTGGGCTTGAACGACTCCGGTGGAGCCCGCATCCAAGAAGGCGTCGAATCACTCGGAGGCTACGCGGAAATTTTTTGGCGTAACACGCAAGCCTCGGGAGTGATCCCCCAAATTTCGGTGATCCTCGGGCCCTGCGCCGGAGGCGCGGTTTACAGTCCCGCCATCACCGACTTTATTTTCATGGTGGAAGGTTCGTCCTACCTCTTCGTCACCGGCCCGGACGTCATTAAAACTGTGACTCACGAAGATGTCACAAAAGAAGCACTCGGCGGTGCGGAAACGCATTCCGAAAAAAGCGGAGTCACTCACTTCGTGCTGCCATCCGAGCAAGAGTGTCTGAAATCCGTGCGCGAATTGCTTGCTTATCTTCCCGCGAATAACCTCGACCTCCCGCCGAAGTCATCAACGGCTGATCCAGCAGACCGGCTTTGTCCGGAGATCGAAAGTGTTCTCCCGGACAGCGCAAACAAACCTTACGACATGCTCGGAATCCTTCGCTCGGTTATCGACGACGGCCTGTTTTTCGAAGTCCATGCGGGATATGCAAAAAACCTCGTCATCGGATTTGCTCGGTTAGCGGGGAAAACGGTCGGCATCGTGGGTAACCAACCGAGTCACCTCGCCGGGTGCCTCGACATCGATGCGAGTGTTAAAGGCGCACGGTTCGTGCGGTTTTGTGATTCGTTTAACATCCCCCTCATCACATTCGTCGACGTTCCTGGATTTCTGCCGGGAACGCAGCAAGAATACGGCGGGATCATCAAGCACGGCGCGAAGCTGCTTTACGCATTCGCAGAGGCGACGGTTCCTAAGCTCACGGTGATCACTCGGAAAGCTTATGGTGGAGCGTACGACGTGATGGCATCGAAACACATCCGAGCAGACTTTAACTTCGCATATCCGACGGCCGAGATTGCGGTGATGGGACCGGAAGGCGCGATCAACATCCTCTATCGAAAGGAAATCGCTGCAGCAGAAAAAGCCGGCACCGTCGTCGAAGAAAGGGCGAGGTTGGTCGATCTCTACCGTCGAACGTTTGCGAATCCTTACAAGGCAGCCGAACTTGGCTACATCGATGAGGTGATTCATCCGACCGACACCCGGAGACGCCTCATTACGAGCCTACGCACCCTCGAGGGCAAACGTGAACGTGGCCCATCCCGCAAACATGGAAATATCCCCCTTTGAAAAAAACTACTGTGACCCCATCCATCGTGAATCCATCTCTTAAAAATCGTGAGCCGGTACTGATCGCGAACCGAGGCGAAATTGCCATCCGGATTGCGCGCACGGCAAAGGCGCTCGGTTTTCCTACCGTCGCGGTTTATTCCGAAGCGGATCGGTTCGGAGAGCACGTTCGGTACTGCGACCAAGCTTTTTTCATCGGTGCTGCCGAGCCGAAAGAGTCTTACTTAAATGTCGAGAAGGTCTTAAACGCCGCGAAGCTCGCCGGTGCGAAGTACATTCATCCGGGATATGGATTTCTTTCTGAACGCCCTCACTTTGCCGACGCCTGTCGAGAGGCGGGAATCACTTTCGTCGGTCCCTCCGCCGAAAGCATGCGCCTGATGGGCGATAAAATCACTGCTCGGCGAACGATCGACGAACTTGGGTTGCCGCGAGTTCCCGGGTCCCCGGGAGCCGTAAAAAACGGCGAGGAAGCTGCGCGCTTTGCGGAGAAAATCGGTTATCCGATCTTGCACAAAGCAGCGGCCGGTGGTGGCGGCAAAGGAATGCGAAGGGTAGATTCTGAAAAGGAAATCGTCTCCGCATTCGATGCAGCGTCGCGCGAGTCTCTCAGTGCCTTCGGCGATGGTTCGATGTATGTCGAAAAACTCATCCTCGAACCTCACCACGTTGAGATTCAAGTTTTCGGTGATGGCAAAGGGAAAGCCATTCACCTCGGAGAACGCGAATGCTCGATTCAGCGTCGTCACCAGAAAGTTTGGGAAGAAACTCCTGCGCCGATATTGAACACCCATCCGAAAACTCGGCATGCCATGTTCGAGGCCGCGATCAAGATCGCAGAGAATGTGAACTATGCCGGTGCGGGGACCCTGGAATTCATCGTCGATAGCGAGGGAAATTTCTACTTCCTCGAGATGAACACTCGACTTCAGGTCGAACATCCCGTGACCGAGTGGGTGACCGGTTGCGATTTGGTTTCGATGCAACTCCTGCTGGCCACCGGCGAACTCACATTCGGCGGGAAAGCGCTTGAGACACCCGATCGAAAAGGGGCTTCCGTCGAAGTGCGGCTCTACGCGGAAGATCCGACGAACTTTCTTCCTGCGCCAGGGGCGGTTGCTCGGATTCATTTCCCGACGGGCCCGTTCGTGCGGGTCGATACGGCGATTACGGAAGCCGGGGAAGTGTCGATGCACTACGATCCGATGATTGCGAAAATTTCCGTGTGGGGCCAGACCCGTGAAGAAGCGATCGGCCGCATGCGAGTTGCTCTCGATGAAACACGAGTAGAACCCCCGAAAAAGCGCGATGGATCGAAAAAAGGATCTCTCAAGACGAACTTAGATTTTTTGCGGAAACTGGTTCGACATCCCGACGTATTGGCGGGGGACACCGCCACGGACTTGATTGCGAGGAACAAGGATCTCACTGAGGTCATGAGTCAGGAAGAAACGGCGAAGCAGTTAACGGTGGAAGAAGCCGTTGCGATTTCCCTCCACCAACTTCTGCTTGAGCAATCGGTGCTTGGAGAGCCCGCTTCTACGACTGGGAGTGCGAATGATTCGAGTCCGTGGAAAATCATCAGTCGCCGCGAAGGGGTTCGCTCATGAGTGCATTAAAGGGTGAAGTGGGAAGCAAGAAGATCCGATGGCTGAAACCTCCGGTGGGTGCCGCTGGGAGTGGCGAAGTCGAAGTTGACGGTAAGCGGATGGCAGTGGCTTGGAAGCGAGATGCCGACGGACTTTGGATCGAATTCGAGGGGAAGACGCTAGGCTTCGACCTTTTCGGAGAGATGGATGACCCAGCCGCGGGCCTGCAGTTTAGAATCTCCGAACGCGGTGGAGACCGCTCCTACTCGGGCCTTCGATTCCGCGGAGCGGGAGAGGCGTTGGCGGGCGCAGGTGCAAATGGCGTTAAGAAATCTACGCGCGTTCGCGCTCAAATGCCTGGAAAAATCATGCGCATCTTGGTGAAGACTGGCGACGAGGTTTTGAAAGATCAACCTCTCCTCGTGATGGAAGCCATGAAAATGGAAAACGAAATCCGGGCGCTCAGTTCCGGAAAAATCGAGGCGGTCAAAATCACCGAAGGCCAGGCGGTCGAGAGTGGTGCGGATCTCATGCTCATCGTCTAGGTCATTCGTGAAAACCAATTCTGCAGACTGAAAGCTCTTCGAGCTCCCTCGTAAAAGCATCCGGCGAAAAAGGAATGTTCATGGCTAAAGTAAAAGATTCAACTGTTAAAAATACAGTGCCGAAAAGTTTTGCGACCCGCTCTGGAATTACTGTGAAGGAGACTTACTGGTCCAGCGATTTGCCTGCCGACATGGCTAAGGGCTTCGCAAGTAAGACTCCCGAAATGGAATTTCTCGGTGAAGCTGGCAAGTATCCCTTCACCCGCGGTGTGCAGAAAGACATGTACCGCGGACGCCTCTGGACCATGCGCCAATACGCAGGTTTCGGAACCGCCGAAGAATCGAATCGGCGTTACCACTACCTCCTTTCTCAAGGAGTCATGGGTCTTTCGGTTGCCTTTGATCTTCCGACCCAACTTGGTTTCGATCCTGATCATGTGCGCTCTAAAGGCGAAGTTGGGAAGGTCGGCGTTTCGATTGCAACTCTGGATGACATGCGCACGCTGATGAAGGGCATCGACCTTGCGCAGGTTTCGACCTCCATGACCATCAACGCAACTGCCGCCATCCTCCTCTCTTTTTACGGGTGTGTGGCTGAGGAGAATGGGGGTTCGCTGAAAGAGCTTCGCGGAACGGTCCAAAATGACGTTTTGAAAGAGTACGTCGCTCGTGGAAACTACATTTATCCGGCGAAAGGCGCGCTTCGTCTCACCACTGACATGTTTGAATGGTGCTCTCGTGAGATGCCGAAGTGGAATCCGATTTCGATCTCCGGCTATCATATTCGTGAGGCGGGATCGAATGCGGTTCAAGAACTGGCCTTTACGTTTGCAAATGCCATTGCGTATGTCGAAGCAGCCGTCGCGCGAGGACTTCCAGTAGATGAATTCGCAGGGCAGCTTTCTTTTTTCTTTAACGTCCACTCCGACTTTTTTGAAGAGATTGCGAAATTTCGAGCGGCCCGCAGAATCTGGGCGAAAATTATGCGTGAACGTTTTCAAGCAAAAGACCCACGTTCATGGATGCTTCGTTTTCACTCGCAGACCGCAGGATCCACTCTGACTGCCCAACAACCGATGAATAATGTGGTCCGTGTGGCTATCCAGGCCCTTTCATCGGTATTGGGTGGGACGCAGTCGCTTCATACGAATTCGCTCGACGAGGCGTTAGCATTGCCTACTGAGTCGTCTGCGCGACTCGCACTGCGCACGCAGCAGGTGATCGCTCATGAAACGAACGTCACGCAGACCGTGGATCCACTCGCGGGAAGTTACTTCGTTGAGAATCTGACTTCAGACCTCGAAGAACGTTGCATGAAGTATTTAGGGGAAATCGATCGCCTAGGCGGCACGGTGAAATGCGTAGAGAGCGGCTGGATCCAGAACGAAATTTTAAACTCTGCTTATTCAGACCAGAGGGCAATCGACGATGGTCGGATTAAGGTCGTCGGAGTAAACTGTTTTGAAGATCAGACCAAAGGTGCTCCGATTGAGTTGCTCCGGGTGTCCACATCTCTCGAAGTGGGTGCTCACGAGAGGATTAAAAGCTGGAGGATCAAACGGAACGCCGTGGAAGTAGAATCCCGCATCCGAGCGCTCAGAGATGGCGTAAACGGGGACGCCAATGCGATGGGTTTGATCCGAGAAGCGGCAAAGTCGGGAGCAACGCTCGGTGAAATATCAGACACTTTGCGTTCGGTCTTCGGAGAGTACCAAGAATATTCTGGATTTTAAAAATCCCAAAAAACAAAGCCCGGCTCCTTGTTTAGGGGTGCCGGGCTTTCGTCGTTTCGATCTACTTTTTTAAGCCCTTGCGGGTTCTCCAAATTCGTTCGGTAGCGTCCCTAGAGACAATGACCGAAGATGACCTCGAATCGCACTTCGGCGAGAGGAGTCAGAGTTAGTAGGCCGAACGATTTCCATTGGTCTTAGCAGATGCGTCCACTTTAGAATCGGTTTTGCCCATGGTGTCTTTTGCGCCTTTAACGCCACCTTGATTTAAATGCTCAAGCTTATCACCTAAGCTCGAAATGGCTTGACCGATCGTGCTCCAGCCAGATTTTTCCACTTTTTCGCCAGCGCGCTCAAGCGAATCACCCAGCTCATGAATCTGCTTCATGATGGTGTCTTGGAGAGAAGAGTCGCTCTTCATTCCAGGCTGAGTGTTCACGTTTTTAGCATTTCCTGCGTTTGGCTGAGTGTTTTGGTTATTCATGGGAAGTCTCCTTATGGATGGATGAGTTAAGTTTGTCGTTATCGACGAAACTAATGAATCCAAGTCTCGGGCCAAGCGGAGTGTCCCAAAACTCCCGACCTGGGAGGTTCGCCCTCTCTCACTAAAGCGGGTGAGCGCTCAAAATTAAAGAAATTTAAGCCGAAAAGTTTTCTTTTAACCAGCTCGCGGTAGCGGGGAGTCCGACCTTTTCAGAAACTCTGGTTTCGTCTACTGGGAAGTAGGGAAACAGAGTTTCGCGCTTCATCTCCATCGATATTTCCGCAGCGTCAATCACACGGTCCGGATTTAACCGACCTTCTTCTAGCGCCTTCATTAAAGACGTGTAAGCGTGGCGAGTGGCCGCTTCCGTACGGTAGATGAGAAGATCGCATCCGGCATCGATCGCCAAACGAGGAGCTTCTTCGGCACCGTAGTGTGCGGTGATCGCTTTCATTTCCATGTCATCCGAGACGATGATTCCGGTGTACCGCATTTCCTCCCGCAGGATGTCCTTCAGAATCCGTTTCGAGAGGGTAGCTGGATAAACCGCATCTAAGTTCGGGTTTAATACATGCGCTGTCATCAGCCAGCGGCAACCCGATTTAAAAGCTTTTGTGAAAGGACGAAATTCACGGTCTCGCAATGCTTCGATTTGACCGATCACTTTAGGAAGTGCGAAATGAGAATCCACGTGAGTGTCCCCGTGCCCCGGAAAGTGCTTCACGCAAGGCTGGACGCCACCGGTAAGGTGACCGCGCACATAAGCGGAAACCATTTTCGAGACCACTTCTTCGCTCGAGCTAAAAGCCCGGTTTCCGATCACCGGATTTCCCGGATTCGAGTGAATGTCTGCGACTGGCGCGAAATTCACACTCACACCGACGGCTTTCAGCTCTGCTGCTATCATTTCTGAAAGTTCAAAAAGGAGTTTAGGTGAATCTGAGCGACCTATTTCCGATGCTTCTGGTAAGCGCGTGAAACCGGTTCGGAATCTCTGAACTTTCCCGCCTTCGTGATCCACGGACACCCAAAGCGGAAGATCCCCCGCTCGGCAATCCTGCACTTGGTTGATTAAAGTGGCTACTTGCTTGGGGTCTTCGAAATTAGGTCCGAATAAAATGACTCCCCCGATTCGCGCTTGCGAGAGGAAAGCGGCGGTATCGTCTGAGAGTTCAGTCCCGTTGAATCCCATGATGAAAATTTCGCCGAGGAGTTCTTTCGCGTGATCGATGGATGACATTCATCCATGCTAGCAAATGGATTTGGTTGCGAAAAGACCGGAGCTAGGGAGTCAAAAAACCGACTCTCTCTTCCTAAAGTCGAAGCCGGTTTGAAGAGAGAGGAGTGTCAGGACCAGCGGAATGCCGACGCACCAAGCGATGTGAGGAGCCTCGACCAAATAGTCCTTCGCTTGGCCGAGCATCGATCCCCAGGAAATGACACCGGGGGAGACCCCGAGATTTAAAAACGAAAGCGTGGCCTCTAGGAGAATCGCTTGGGCGAAGAGGGAGGGAGCTTTCAATCGAAGGTAGGAAAAGAGTTCAGGGCGGTAATGACGCCAAAAAATGGAAAAGTGATTCCCACCCAATGCTCGAGCCGCCGCGACGTATTCGCGAACGGCGACTTCCCGCGCGCGCGTCGACACGAAACGCACCACACTTGGAAAGAGACCAAACGAAACGGCAAACCCCAGGGTGAGCCAACCCGTCCCGACGAGTGCTTGAATCGCGAGTGCCAGAAGGATGGCCGGAAAGGCGAGCGCGAAATCGAGCAATCGCTCGCCCATAAAACGAGTGTTACCCTCCGACATGCCGAGTCCGGTTCCAGCAATCAGTCCCACTCCGACTGCGAGGACGGTGGTGATCGAAGCAAAGAAGAGGGTTCTCTGCATCGCCACCCCAAGCGCATGAAAGAGATTTCGTCCGAAAGCATCCGTCCCAAGCGTGAGTTGCAAGGGGTTCAATGAAAAATGCGACGGCTCTAGCAAGTGTTCGAGGTGCATTCTATCCACTCGAGCTACCACAAGCCAGATTCCCAGCAGAAAAAACCAAAAAATGGAGAGGCGCTTCCCCGTCATTCGTCATTCCTTCGCAACCGGAGTCTCGGATTCAAGGCCTCCTGCGCGAAGTCGCCTAAAAAAGTGCCCATTAAGATCAACGCCGACGACGTGATCAGGACAGCTTCGATCACCGGGTAATCCCGTCGAAAAATAGACTCGACTAAAAGGGATCCGAGGCCCGGGCGATCAAAAAGCGATTCCGTAATAACCGCACCTGCGAATAGAAATCCTGTCTGCGATCCCAGATAAGCGACGAAAGGTCCAGCGGAGGGCAGAAAGACATGTTTCCAAAGAATTTTTCTTTCGGGTAATCCTTTCGCACGTGCCGTTCGCGCAAAATCGGAACATGATTCTTCAACCAACGTCTCGTGAAAAACCCGCAACCAAAATCCGGACAGCGAGAGAGCAAGCGTTAGAGCGGGAAGCGCAAGCCCACCGGTTAAATGGAACCAACCGAACTTCACCGCGAGAAAAAGGCCTAAGATCGGTCCGATCCAGGCGGTCGGCAGAGCGATGGAAAGGGCGGAGGCAGCACCTAAGATTCGCCGGAGTGCCGGACGCCCGCGACCGGAAAGTTCGGTCAAGAAAGCAAAGAAAAGAGAAAAGCTCAGAGCAATCGTGATCGCCGTCAGGCCTAAGATGAACGACGAAATCCCCCGCTTCAAAATCAGGGGAGTGATGGGTTCTTTCAGCAAAATCGACCGACCAAAATCAAAGGACCCAATCAGCCGACGGAGTTGGTGAAAGCTTGCGACGAGATAGGGTTCGTCCAGCCCGAGTGATTTTCTGAGAATTTCGGGATCGATGTTTGCGCCAGTTTCCGCAAGCAATGCATCAACGGGATCGCCGGGCAGAGTCCGAATGACGACCTTAACCGATAAGAAGAGGACTATCAGAAGGAGGAGAATAGCGCCGAATCGACGCAAAGCTCGGACAAGCATCGCGAGGTTTAAATGCCGTCGGTCCGTGGAGTGAGAAATCGGCGAGCTTCGTCTTCAGATTTTTTTTCAATCACGAGATGCTGATCAGGCTTTTCGATTCGAATCGCTTCGCCCGAACTCTTCACGTACCACGTGCTTTTCACCCCACCTAAGTCCACCGCCAGTTTCTTGGATCCGTTTTTCAGAGCGAGTGCATCGTCTTTTTCAAGAGTGACGCTGCCGTGCACAGAGGCGTAGCGCGAATCGAGTGAGTCTTCAAAAAGAGTGGTAAACGAGGTCTCGTGACCAAGTTTCAAGTTCGATAAATTTTTACCGAGCCAAGCCTGAAACAAGGTGGATAGGAACGCTTTAGTCGGAACCGTGGTTTCAATCGCAGGCAGAGCCTCATTTTTCTTTCGAGACTTCACTTTTAGCTTCGTACCGGAAAATGTCCCATCGATCGACAGTTCGGTGTTTCGGTAAGTGCCGAGAAAGTTAAAAAGAAGCGGCGTCAGAGCATCGTCATCTTTTCCGAAAGAAACCACGCGTTCTTCATTGATGAAGCCTTCTTCTTTTTTCCACAGTTGATTTTGGTAGGCGATTTTTCCATCTTTACGCTCCACTCGGTCATTGTAGTAGCCGTACGGAATCTTTCCATTCACGGTCATTGTGTACCATGAGTTCCAAAGCAACGCGGATTTCGGAGACGCAGCCCAGAGATCAGAAGAGAAAAGGCAGCCCAGGCAGATGGCAAGTGCGACTATTTTTCGAGTGAATTTCATATTATTTTTTTTCCTCTGACTCAGGTTCTGAGAAACGGTTTTGGAGCGAGGCGGAAAATGCCGCGCCGGTAAGAATCACAAGCCACGCGACATAAATCCAAACCAGGAAAATCGGAATGGCGCCTAAGCTTCCATAAATTTTATCGTAACTGACAACTTTACGGACGTAGAGACCGTATCCGACTTTCGCTAGAATCCAAGTGAGCGATGTACCGATTGATGCGATGAGCGCAGCCTTCCGGTCCACGCGCTGATGGGGAACGTAAGCGTAGAGGCAGTAAAAAAGTGCGACCAAAATGACTAAGAACGGAGTTCCGGATGGCAGCACCTTTGAAAGCGGAAGATCCAGTGCCGTAGCCACGCCGATGACGATGGATAAAGCGAGGGGACCGAGGGTGATGAAGAACCAGTACCCGGTGATTCGGTGGAAAAAAGATCGGCTGAGTTTTGTTTGCCAAATTTTATTAATCGATTTTTCGACGCTGGCGAGCATCGACATGCTGGTGAACATCAAACCAATCATCCCGGTTACTCCCAGGGTTCCGGCGTGAATGTTCCCCACGAAGGTCCGAACGAGGGCGAGTGTTTTTTCATCAGAACCTTCGGCTAGGTTTTCGAAAATGAACGGCTCGATTGTTCCGTAGAGTTTTTCCAGACCACCGAAGGCCTTGAAGATGGAAAAGGAGACGGCCAGGAGGGGGATGATCGAGAGGATCGTCGTATACGCAAGCGAAGAGGCGGCGGAGGGGATTTCCGCGTCCCGAAAGAGTCGAGCTGTATCCATGCAGGTGTCCTTTAGGACACTCCTTAATTTTCTCGTCATGCGTTAAACTCAAGGTTCAAGGTGTGTCCTAGTCTATCCGAAGAGAAGTCTGGAGAGTACCGGAGATATGTCCCTTCTTTCAGGCAGTGATCGCGATTTAGTGCTTTACGCCGGGTATTTGGCGGTCTTTCTGGCCGTATACCTCGTGTCGCGCATGCTGCTTTCTGAGGAGGAGCGAAGCGCTGCCCAAGAAAATTTGGCTGACCTTCGAAACCGGAAGTCTTCGTCAAAACTGGTCCAAACAACGCGACCCTTCTTCACTCAGTACGTCGTGCCGATGGTTCGAGGGAAGAAGCTCTGGGAGAATCGTCGAATCGACTATCGGCGGAAGCTCATCACCGCAGGGCTTCGCGAGGAGCTCACTCCAGATGAGTTCATCGCTTATAAATGTTTTTTGATCTTCTTTTTCCCGGTCGTGGGGCTCGTTCTGAATGCCATGGGCTTTTTAGACCTCTCGCTCATCACCATTCTCGGTACCGGAATCGCAGGCTTCTTTTACCCAGACTTTTGGGTCAATGGACTGATTACGAAACGTCAAAAACAAATTTTAAGATCGATGCCTTTCGTCGTGGATTTACTTTCTCTCTCGACCGAAGCGGGACTCGATTTCATCGGTGCCATTCAAAAAGTGGTCGATAAAGCCGCCCAGAGCCCCCTTATTGAGGAACTCGGGCAAATGCTTCGCGAAATTAAAGTGGGTTCTTCTCGTGCAGAAGCCCTTCGTGAAATGTCGAATCGCATCGGAATGACTGAAGTGAATAGCTTCGTGGCTATTCTGATCTCTGCCGATCAGATGGGGGCATCAATTGGAAAAATCTTGCGCCAACAATCTGAACAAATTCGTTCCGAGCGCCTTCTCCGTGCAGAGAAGGAAGGAGCAAAAGCCGCTTCAAAAGTCCTCCTACCAAGTGTCATGTTTTTGTTGCCCGCGGTGATTTTGATGGTCGCAGGGCCGTTTATTCTTGGGTTTATGAAAGGCGGCGGCCTCTAACGGCCGCTAATTCCATGACGAAAAATAGGATTCGAATGATTCGACTCATAAACCTAAAAGATCACAGGATAATTTCCGATAAGTGCATTATCGCGGAGTCCTATTTCAGTCGGCTTCGCGGTTGGATCGGAAAGACGCGAGCAGATGTGGGAGAGGGAATCTTCTTCCCTCGCTGCTCGAGCATCCACATGTGGTGCATGTCGATTCCGATCGACGTGGTTTTTTTGAATGAACGGAATGTCGTTACCTCGGTTCGTGCAGGAGCGCGGCCATGGAAATTCCTTCCGATCACGGACCTTCAGGCAAGTGGAACGTTGGAACTTCCAGTGGGAAGTATCGAGCGACTCGGAATTCTCGTAGGAGACGAATTATGTTTCGGTTAACGGTCATCGCTGGACCTCCGCACGCGCAACCCGCGCGCGGTTCCACGTTCGCCGTCGGAACGGGATCGTTTTCTATCGGACGTCATTCGGGCAATGAAATCGTTTTACATTCGACGAATGTTTCTAAAAAGCATTGTGTGCTCGTCATTAATCAGTCGGGAGTGGCTTTAGAGGATCAAGGATCTTCGAATGGCACTTTCGTAAACGGCCGTTTAGCCTCGAAAAAGAGCCTCCATACGGGAGACCGAATCAGTGTGGGTGAATTCGTGTTCGAACTCACCGACCAATCTCTCGTAACTGCGCCCGCCATACCGTCAAACGCGGTCGCGTTTCCCGGTCAACTACCGAACTCCCACTCGTATTCCCACGACTCAGCCGAAGTTCCGCACGCGCCAGAGCCGGAGTCGGCTCCCATGCCAAAAGACATCATCGGGAAGTTTAAATTTCATTTCGATCGAACCGTGCTTCCGTATTTTCTGGGTTTTAACGAACGATTCGAATGGCGAGTGGTCATCGGATCTTTGTTTGGTCTGTACCTCGTTCTAAACCTTTTTGTGTCACTCTCGCCGTTGATGTCTCAGCAAGAGAAAGCCATCGAGCGCGAAGTGTCCCAGCGCGCTAAAGTCATGGCCCATGAGCTCGCGGAAAGAAATACGGGCTACCTCGCCGCGAACGCAGAATCGAAGCTCGATCTGGGCAGTTTCGGAAAAGCGTGGGGCGTGCGCGTCGTTACGATCGTCGATCTCGATAACAAAATCCTCGCACCCGCGGATAAAGCCGGTCGTTATTTTGACGTCGGTTCCGAAGCCCTCACTGCAGTGAGGGCACGAAAACTTTTCAATGATGGAAAGCAAGATGGGCTGGTCACGAAATCAGATTCGAACACGATCGTGGCAATCGAACCCATCCAAGTCTTAAACCCGGCGCAGGGAAAAAATCACACGGTGGCGATGGCCATTGTGAGCGTCGACACTTCTACGGCCTCTGCTGACGGCTCGGAGCTCTGGCTGGTCTATTCCCATACTCTCGTGCTTTCGATTGCGATTGGATTATTCATTTTTTACCTGATTTACCGAATCACGATTCGCCCTTTTCAAGAGATGAACCGCAAGATCGATCAAGTTTTACGTGGCGAATCCATGGATTTTAAATCCTCCGTGCATTTCAGTGAAATCGATTCACTCTGGGACGTGGTTGATTCCGCATTGAAGCGTGTTCCGAGAGGGGATGACCGAGGGGCGGGCGGTGCAGTCGTCGCAGGTGCCTTGAGCGCGAATGATTTACTGGCGCCACTTCGTTCAATCGGTTCAGTCTCCAAAAGCGGAGTTGCGGTGCTGGATGAAGATCGCAGAGTCCTTTTCATGAACTCCATTTTCGAAGAGATCACAGGAGTTCGACTGGAATCAAGCGAAGGTCAACCGCTCGCAGGAGTGGTTCGAGATCAGGCATTCAGTGGCCTGGTCAGCGAGCTTTGCGAACGCGCTTCGCCTGGAACGGATGGAGCCAGTGAGGATTTCGAATTCTCCGGGATGCCGTTTCAAATGCAGGTGGTCTCATTTGGTCATTTCGGAGATCCGAAGTGCTTTGTTTTCAACCTCATTCGGAAGGAGGACTAAGCGACCCTTTTGTCGCCTAAAAAAATGTCTACCGCACTCCGATTTAAGCAGTGGAAAACTCCGAAGCAGCCCGGCGAACGGGCGAGGCTTAAGGTCGTGCACGGTCACGATCGCGGGAGTCTGTTTGTTTTGATGGCTGAAAAAGCCACCCTCGGAAGAGGCGATGAAAATGATGTCGTGTTTGCGGATTTGCGCGCTTCCCGTCGGCACGCAGAGCTCGCACGACTTCCCTCGGGAACCTGGCGACTCAAAGATTTGGGAAGTCAGAACGGGGTGATTTGGAATGGAAAGGTCACCCGTGAGGCCGATTTAAACGCGGGCGACATCATTACCGTGGGTGAGACGGCCTTCGAATTCGTTACCGATGAGTCGGGCACGAAGTTTCTACACACCCCCGCAAAAAATCTACCTGCAGAATATTTAGCGGGTCGTGAGGTTGCGGTTGCAGCCCCTAAAGCAAGCGTCGCGCGTGAAGTGCCTTCTGCCGATTTCAGCGGCTTAGCCGGAGTAGCCGGAATGGGCGCAGCGGCGGGTGGAAATTCTGGATCCGCAGAGAAGCGCAAAAAAATCCTCATCGGCGCAGTGGTCCTGATGGGGCTCTGGCTGTTTCTCGATGATGCTTCGAAGAAAACGGGCTCTCCGACGGCGAAAGTGGGAGATAAATCAGCCGATAAAAAAGACGCCGAGCGCGACCTCGCTTCCTACCTACCCGCGATGCCGATGACGAGCGCTTTAAATAGCGCGGAAACTTTCTTTCAAGCTGGATTCCGTGAGTTTAGAGAAAAAAATTACCTTCGGGCGAGAGTACAGTTCGAAACCGCACTCCAAATCAGTCCTGCCCATGGACTTGCTCGCAGCTATCTGCAGCAGTCCGATCAAGCGATTGAAATCGAAGTTCGCCAACATTTAGAACGAGGTCGACGCGACCTCGATGCGGGTAAGTTGAAAACCGCTCGGGCGCATTTTGAAGCCGTTCAGCGCCTTTTACTTCGAGATCCGGAAAATCCAGCCTTCACTGAGGCGAAAGACCAGTTGAAAATCGTACTGGGTCGAGCACAGAAAGGGGGAGGCCGCTCATGAGCGCAGCCCCCGTGCTTTTAATCACCCGCGAAGGCGAAAATGTTCGCTCCCAATCATTGGATACCGAGATCTCAGTCGGTCGTGGTGAGGGAAATGTCGTTCGGCTCGAGGACCGGGCTGTTTCGAGAAGACACGCCCTGATTCGCAAAACTTCAGAAGGAGTGCAGATTGAAAAACAAAGCGACTTTGCCCCGATTCGGTTGAATGGGGTCGAGTGCACGCGGGCTCTGCTAAAAGAAGGAGACGTCGTCGAAATCGGTCCCTTTCGAATGAGTTTGGAAGCTAAGAAAGAAACTGTGCGAGAAGTGGTTCGGGAAGTCATTCGGGAGGTCGTCCGAGAGGCTGCGCCCGCTCCGGTTTCCGTTCCGAATGAGAACGACGCGACACTCATGATTCCGGATTTTGAAATGCAAAAAGCCGATCCTCTCCCGAGTGATCGTCCGACTTCCCCCCTTGGGGAAAGTGCCTTTAGCGGACTCAGCCTGAACTCTGAGCTCACAGTCGAGGGTGCGGAAAGTGCGCCGGAGTTAGCGCAGCCGATTCTCGGGGATACTAGTACTGCGGAAAGTGAGTCCGCAGATCCAGGCACGAATTTCTTTGATCGCCCTTCGACCGTTGAAGAGGAAGTGCTGCCTGAGCTCAATATCGGATTCGATGGAGGACTGGATGGTTCGAGTCCGGATCTCGTTGAAGAGATTTCGCCCATTCCGATTGATGAAGACGCTGCCACGAACATTCTGAAGTCATTTGTCGAGGCACGGCTGGAAATTTCGGACGGTCTCGCGAATGTGGATTCTTTTGATCTGATCAAAGATGAAATCACATTAGGCCGGGGTCGTGAATGCGACATCGTCCTCCACGATAAGAAGTCGTCACGAAAGAATACATCCATTGTTCGAGTAGGAAATCGCTACCGCGTAAAAGATCTCGGGTCTTCCAACGGAACCTACTTAAATGGCCGGAGTGTCACGGACGTCGAACTTTCGCATGACGACCTTTTAAGAGTGGGCGATGTCGAGATCCGTTTTGTCGCTTTAAACGGAGAATACGAAAAAAAGAAAGACCAATTCCTACCAGTGGAGTCCGTCTCGATTCCAACCGAAGCGGCGTTTACTTCCGTTTCACCCCTCTCGACTGAGGCACCTTCACTCGATCTTAAAACTGATTCGGCCACCGTAAAGACCAGCTTCCCTCCTTCTGAAGGACAGCCTACCCCACCGGCCCGAAAGGGGCTTGGAGCGGTTTACGAAAAGTACGTCCGAAACTTTAAAACCCTGAAACCGATCCAGAAGATCCTGGTTGTATTGGTCGTGGGTTTATTTTTGAGCTGGTACTTCGAAGATGAACTCGGATTAGTAGAGAAGCCGAAAGCCAAGGTCGCGACCGTGAAGAAAAATACGGAGAAGCGTCCTTCCGTTTCGCCTGATTATGATGCTCTAACGCCTGAGAAAAAGGCTCAAATCGACGAAGCGGTTCGGAAAGCGACGGACTTTCTGCGGCAGCAAGATTTCGACAAAGCCATCTATGAGGTTCAGACTCGCGTTTATCCGATCCTTCCGGATTACAGCCAAGCCAAAGAAATCGAACGTTACGCTCAGGAAGGGAAGCGTCGTAAGGACGCCATCGAAGAAGAAGCCAAACGCAAAGAAGAAGAAGCCAAATTAAAAGCGCATATCCTGGATCTGGAGAAGCAGACTCGAGGCTTCATGACGGCCAAGAAATACGAACAGGCCAAAGAATCCTTCAGCGAAATTTTAGCGATTGATCCGGATAATGCCTCGGTCTCTGGCTGGAAGACTGAAATCGAAGCTTGGCTCGAAGAGCGTGCTCGCGTCGAGCAAGAGCGGCTCGTTCAGCAAGAGATCGATAAGCGCGCGTGGGATACCTACAATGAAGGATTCGAACTTCATAAGGCAGGAAAATTTCGTCAGGCGATTGATATCTACCGAAAAGTAGCCGAACTGGGGTCGATCGATTCCGTGCTTTTACGAAAAGCAGGGACCATGATCCAGACGTGCAAAGATTCGATTCGGGATCTTCGTGAGCCTCACCTGGTGAAGGCAAAAGAACTCGAGCAAGCGGCGGACCTTGCGGCTGCTTTCAAAGAATTCCAATTGGCAACCGAAGTGGATCCGACCCATCCCCTCGGGTGGGCGGGCATGGAGAGGATCCGTGACATTCTGACTGAGCGGGCAAAGATTCTCTATACCGAAGCGGTGATCGCGGAGAGCTACAGTGATTTCACCACTGCGCACGACCGCTTTTCGGCTATCTTAAAAATGGCCCCCGAAGGCAGTCTCTATTACCAACGCGCGCAGAGAAAAATGCAATCTTACCTCAACTTCAAATCCGATAAGACGGAAGAAGCTCCTCATGAGTAGATCACCGGTTCTTCGATCACTGACGCTTTTTTCCACGCAAGGCGATCACCCTTTGCAGGAGGATTTCATTCTCGCAAAAAAAGAGCGCGGTCTTTTTGTTATTGCCGATGGATTCGGCGGGGGGGACGCGGGCGGACGAGCGTCGAAAGTCGCTTGTGAATCCGTTCTCGGATTTTTGGAAAAAGAAGCGGGAGACCACGATGCCACGCTGCCGTTTGTGCTCAGACGCTATTATTCTTTGGCCGGCAACGTCCTTTTTAATGCCCTCATTCATGCGAATCGAAAAGTTTTCGAGCACAACGTTTCAAAGACCGCGAATTTTCGCGGAGGCTCGTCTGTTCTCGCTGCTTTTCTCGACGAGGATCTTTTTGCTTTAGCAAATATCGGCGGGTGTTCCGCTTGGCTCATGCGAGAGGGGTTGGCTACCGAACTCGTCGCTCCGAGAACTTACGCCCGGTTGGTCGATCCTTTTTCGGTCGACCCTCGGCCGGACGAGGCGATTCCTCTGATGGCGATGGGTATGACCGAAGACCTCGAGCCCGAAGTGGTCGAATTTCGAATTCGAAGCGGAGATTGGTTGCTCCTCCAAACGGATGGGGTACGAGCTGAGATCCGAGATGAACTCCAGCGCTTGCAGCTTGAGTCTCCAGCGTTTGATCCGGAAGAATTCCTTCGAGCACGGACGTTCTCGGACAATTCGACTTTCGCCTTCCTGAGATTTTAGAGTAAAATCAAAGGGTTAGCCGGGGGCGCTTCTTCTTAAGGTAGTTGACTAAATAGATCAACATTAGTTAGAATGAGAAGAGAGGGAAAGGTCCTCATCATTCTCGGACGTCTGACCGATAGGTCCTTCGGAGAGGATTACGAATTATGAAACAACGCCTGAAACAGAGCTTAGAGCGGTTCTTCCGCGACGAAACAGGTCAGAGTACGACGGAGTACATCTTGATTCTGGCCGTTGTGGTGATGATCGCCATGAAGTTCAAAGATCAGGTCGGGAAGCTCATCTCAAATCGAGTGGATAAACTCGGAGATGACCTCGGCAAATTCGATCAGATGTAAGGACTTCGATGAGCGAATCGAAATCGAGAAAAACGGGGGAGCGGAGAATCCGGTCTCTCCTTTCTCAATTCATGCGTGCGTTTCTTGACGATGAAGGCGGCCAAGGCGTCATCGAATACATTCTCTTACTCAGTGTCACAGTTGTAGGAGCGGGACTTCTCGCTCGTGGTATCCTTAAAGCTCTGGATGGTGGGGTCTTAAAGCTCGGCGGTCAGCTCGAGAAAGACCTCAAAACCGGGAGGGCTCCGCTTTCTGTCTACCAAAACTGATTTCCTCACCCGCCTAACTGAAGCCGAGTGGATCGGGGCCTGGATCGCGATCGTCGCGGTCGCAGCTTCATTCACGGACTTTCGTTCGCGCAAAATTTATAATTGGCTGACGTTGCCTGCGATGGCCTTTGGTCTCGGGCTTTCTTTTTTCATGAACGGCCCGGTCGGATTTTTCTATGGTGCTCTGGGAATCTTAATCGCCTTCGCTCTTTTCGGCATTCTTTGGTTCGCAGGAATGTTGGGAGCGGGAGATGTGAAACTCCTCATGGCGTTTAGCGCGCTTTCGGGAGCAGCGGGAGTGGTCGGTCAAAAGCCCCTTACTTTTTCTCTCGATCTGGCTCTTCTGTCGATCCTAGTTGGCGGAGCCCTGGCCATTTGCATTCTGTTCGTCACGGGTCGCATGAAGCCCTTTATTCGGAAGTTTTACCGCTTTCTACTCACGGCTGTGACCCCGGGATTAGAAACCGAATTTCCAGTCGCGGATGCTCGTTTGAAGATGCCGTTTGGGATTTCGATTGCAGTGGCTGCAGTTTGGCTTTGGTTTGGAAATCCGCTCACTCGCTGGGGGATCAGTTTATGGAGCTGAGAAGAGCGCGTCGAAATTTTCAGCCGGAGTCTGGACAAGCCGTGATCGAGTACGTGCTAATTCTCTCGATCGTGGTCTTTATTTACATGGGACTGATGGTCGCGATTGAAAAAGGCAAACTCGCCGAGCGTCTGGCGGGTCCGATCGTGGGGTCTTACGCAAACGTTTATAAATACGGAAACGCGAAAGCAAAAGGGTTCGACGAAGGAACGCCTGAAAATCATCCGCGTATTCTGAGTGGTGGGAAGATTAAACTTTTTATTAATCCTCACTAATTCAGAAAGTAATTCAGAAAGTAATTCAGAAAAGGACTGTTCGAGAGCAGATCACGGGCTGGATGCCTGAGAGAGGAGAGACGGATGTTTCGCAGATCTAAAAAGAGAAGTTCAGGTGTTCCGCATCGAGATTTCCGCGGGAAAAGATCGATTTTGCGCGGTGCCCAGTCAGAATCGGGCCAGTCTTTGATCGAATTTGCACTTTCGATCGTGCTTGTGTTTGGACTGCTTTTTTTCTTCATCCAACTCGCGCTGATTCTTTCCTGGGGAAATTTCGTCCAATACGCCACGTTTATGTCAGCGCGCGCTTACCTTTCGGCCGGCCCCACTCGCGCAGACCAAGAAGACCGTGCGAAGCTCGTGCTCACTCGGATGGTGAAGAGGGGAACGGCGTCGAATGACGACCGCTTTCCGATGATCGCGGTCGGCCAGGGCGGAGAAGATGACACCGTCAAAGGGGCGTCGATCGGGGGGGGGCCTGGATTTGATCCTGGGAATTACGACTTAAGTTGGATGCAGGGAGTCCGATACACATTTAGGAGCCGTCTTTTCGTTTTACCCATTGGTAGACCGGGATCGGCACCGACCGCGGCGAAGGGGCAGGCGATTTTGACGAGCGAAAGTTGGCTTGGACGAGATCCTTCCTATCAGGAGTGCCTCTCCACCATGGGTCAGATGAAAGGACAAATCGACAATGGCTGCTAGGGATAGGGCAGGGAAAAACAATCGAGTAGACGTGGTCTTCGCAAATGAGCGCGGACAGAGCGTGCTCGAGTTTATTTTCATGCTGCCGATTCTCCTCGGATTAATTGTGGTCATGGTGCGCACAAATACGGCGATTCAGATGTCGATCGTGAACCAACGCTATGCTCGTGAACAGGCCACCTGGCTCACATTCAACAGTCCTTATTACCCGCGTCTGTCTTTCCGAAAAGAAGGAAGCGCTGAAGACCAATTCATCAAAACAGGATTCAACCGTATGGTGATCGGGATGGCTGACCAGCCTGTGGATGATACTGGCGGGACTGCGGTCGCGGTCACCCAAGTGGTCGCTCGAGATACCGGTGCGGCGGCTTCGGAAGGACCCGCTCAAGCCCAGCCCGAAGATCGCTCGAAAGTCCGCATTCGCACTACGGTTGCCCTCTGTACCCAAACGAACGTGGTGGTCACTCCTCAGGGCGTCGTGGTCGCGAGTGCAGAAAATATCGGCGAAAAAACCGTGTTTGATTTTTGTAGGGGGCAAGACCAATGAATAATCGTGCAATGACGATGGCGATTTTAATCGCGCTGCTCTCTGTCTTCCTCGTTTCCAGTTGGGTCAGCGACGTCGAAGAACGTGCCCAAAAACGCTACGGAACGACCGTCTTAGTGGTGAAGGCTAAACTCGACATCAAAGAGAGTCAAACGATCACCGAAGACATGCTCGCACTCGAGGCGATCCCGAAGACTTTTCGGGAGCCGGCAGCGATCTTTTTTGAAAAAGCGACCCAAGATGACGAGACCGTGAAGAGTCTGCGATCGATCGTCGGTTCGGTCGCGATCGTACCGATTAAAAAAGGCGAACAGGTCGCTTACAATAAAATCACGGAGCCGGGCATTCGCACGGGTCTTTCTCCGCAAGTGGCGCCCGGACGTCGCGCGATCGCGATGAATGTGACGAACCAATCAAGCGTTTCCAAGCTGATTAAGCCCGGAGACCGCGTGGATGTGATCGCAGTACTCGATATGGGTGGGGGCAAAGAAAACAAAGTTTCTAAAACCATCCTCCAAGATGTGGTCGTGCTCTCAGTAGGCCAGAACGTGACCAACAACATTCCTCGGAAGTTGGAGATGGAAGGCCAAAAAATGGCTTACCGCTCTCTGAATGAAGACACCTCCTTCGATACGGTCACTTTAGAAGTCGAACCCGACCAGGCCCAGATGGTCGCGCTTGTGAATGGAAATGGCGATAGCGCGATTACGCTCGTGCTGAGAAACAACGACGATACCGAACGTAAAAATTTCGGATCGACCATGATGAGCGACATTTTAGGCGCGGACGCCGGTCGAGTCCAACGAAACACTGCAGGACAACGGCGATGAAGAACCGAAGCCTGAATTTTTTAACCTCAGCCGTTTTGATGAGCCTCACCATTTCGAACTCGCATTCTGCGTTCGCAGCCGGTGAAGACACTCCGGATGAATCGTTCGGTACCGCAGAAACAACGGGCGAAGGAAACACTGCAGGCGACCTTCCGTCTGTCGGCGGCGAGCCGATTCCGGTGGAGACCGGCAAGCCCGTCTCGAAAACCCGCAAAGCCCGCGAGCCTCACCGTAAATCGCGATTCACCAAAGACATTTCGGAAGCAAAAGCTGACCGTAGGCCCGTGCGTCTCGCAACCGGAGAAGATAAAGTCGTCGATCTCGATTTCGACGTCGACAGCAGTCCTCAAGCGATTCAAGTGGGGAATACCCAAATCTCTGCAGTCACCGTCGTAAAAATCGGCGAGCAACGACGCCAGCTGATTTTCAAGCCTTTAAAAGGTGGGGAGACGACGGTCACGGTTCGCGACGGCGAAGGCACGATCAAAATTATTTTCGATGTGACGGTGACTTCCACAAACTTGCTTCGACGCGCAGGGGAAATTCGGGAGTTACTGCGCGATATCGAAGGACTCGAAGTAAAAGTGGTCGGACCCACCATCGTCATCGATGGGGAAGTCTTCGTACCGGATGATTATGCGAGACTCCGTGCGGTCACCAACCAAAAGCCTTACGCGGATTCGGTTCTGGTGCTTGCGAAAATTGCACCGCTCGCGCTCACGGCGCTAGCGAAAAAAATTCAGGAAGACTTATCGACCTTTGCACCGAACGTGAAAACTCGGGTGGTGAATGGGTTACTCTTTCTCGAAGGGACGGTCGATCAGCTCGATCAAGCCCGCCGTTCCGAACAAGTCGCCAGGCTCTATTTCCCAGAAGTTCGGCCCGGAAATCAGCTCGCGATCAACGACGCGAGCGCGACCAGCCTCGCTCGTCGTGACTATGTTTATAACTTTATCGTTCTGAATCCTCAGCCACCAAAGAAACAAGACAAGCTCGTACGCGTGACCGTGTACTTCGTGGAGCTCGCAAAAGATTATTCGCGCAGATTCGGATTTACATGGACGCCGGGTTTTACCGCCGAGCCATCGCTCAGCTATGGGCAAACCGCCAATGGAACCGGAGCGGGTGGGGCTTCTTTCACCGCCACGCTTTCCTCTCTGATTCCTAAACTCCAGAGTGCACAGGACGCCGGGTTTGCCCGCATTCTGAAGCAGGGAACCATTATTGTGAAAAGTGGCACCGAGGGTTCGTTTCAGGATCAGACCGACATCATCGTGAATTCGGTCGGCGCGAATGGCCAAGTGAATCCGATTAAGAATCCAGTCGGACTGAGCGCGAAGATGACCCCGAGGGTACTTGGACAGGGCGAAGAAGTCGAAGTGCAGATCACGCTGAATAATTCGAACCTCATCGGTTATTCGGGCGGACAGCCCATCATCACGACGAAGAACATGAGCACAAACCTCTACGTGAAGTCCGGGGAATCCGCGGCGATCGGTGGTTTAGACAGCAACACGGTGAATACCGGATTCAACAAGGATAAGTTCGGTGATGGTGAGTTTTCGAGTGACGCCGGCGGCGCCACCTCTCCGCTTTTCAATTTAAAGCGGACGAAAAATTTTTCCAAAACGAAGGGTCAGTTTGTCGTCTTCGTTACTCCGCAGGTCATCGAGGATGCGGCGGAAGGATCCGAAGATCTCAAACGAAATTTCAGAGTGAAGCGCGGAATGGCGAGCGAAAAATAGAATTTTCAGATTGGCGGCATTATGGCAGGACATATTATTGCGGTAGTCGGGGGAAAGGGCGGAGTCGGTAAGTCGATTTTCGCAGCAAATCTGGCGATTGCTTATCTCCAAAATTTTAAACAACGTCCTCTGCTCGTTGACCTCGATCTATCTGCGCTTGGGGATCAGAATATTATCCTCGGCCAAAACCCGCAGAAGTCGATTGTGGATGTTTCTAAAATGCCTGCGGGTCCGCTCGATCCTAAAGCGCTCGCACCGTTCATGATTAACGCCGCTCAAGGCTATTCGTATATCGGAGCGCCTCGTGACGCGATCATCGCCCGAGACCTCGATCTTGATGGGCTCGGAAGATTTTTGAAGGGCATCACGAACGTCTTCAATTTCGTCGTCGTGGACTGCGGCCAAGGAACGGATCCTTCCGCAATGAAGGTCATGGAATCGGCGACCGCGATTTTCGTCGTGACCACCGCAGATGTCATCGTGATCAACCAAACCAAACGCATTCTTGGAAAAATCGCGGAACTCCTTTTCCCGCCAGAGATGGTCCAGATCGTCGTGAACCGCTACTCGGCTACCCACATCATCACTCCGCAGATCATCCAAAAGAACTTAAACCGATCCATT
>JACMQW010000001.1 GCA_014376785.1 Oligoflexia bacterium | reverse complement strand
CCTCATCCTCATCCTCATCCCGCGGTTCGTCGCTCCGCTTCGCATTCCTTACCTCCCTCTTCAGATGGCGGAAATCAGGGCTGCTCTCTTTTGTGTTTTGGCTTTGCTCGGGGCAGGGATTTTTTACCGCTTTCTGGAATCGATTGTTTGGTCGCAGAGTCTGAATCGGGATGAGTCACCTGTTTTCGCCTCCGTGCTCGTGATGGTGATGACCGTGCTTTTTTTCGCGGGTTGCTCCAAAACGACGAGAATAAAATTGCGGACTCGACCGATCGCCAATTGAGGTGGGTCGTATCTCAAATGCACCAAGTTTTGGAAAGTCAGGTCCTTTCCGTAGAGCGAATGGCCACTCGCTGGAGTTATGGAAGGGAACTCACGAAAAAAGAATGGCTAGACGATGCCCGCCATCAATACAGTGACTTTCCAGGGGTGGCTTTGGTTTCATGGATCGACCGTTCAGGGGTGTTTCGCTAGGTTTACCCACAGGAAAAGCAGAAGCATTTACCTCCGGATTCGATTTTGGCTGACCCGGTTCGGAAGCATCCTTTTTTAATGGCTCGAGACACGAAGAAAACCACCTTCACACCGCTGATGAATTTCAGAGTGGGGGGGGGGAGGATTTGCGGCCTTCGTCCCGGTTTACCGAGGGGATGCATTCTACGGCGAAATCTCGATGGCTTTGGAGATCGGACTCTTCTGTGAGCGTACATTGGCCATTCGGGCTACAGCATCCGAGTGTTTGAGAATGAGAAGCTTTTTTTGGAATCGACTCCGCCGGAAATCGTCAATCGAAGAGAGGGAGATGGTTGGTCCCAATCGCTCCCGTTTGAATACCGCTCGATTCGTTGGCGAGTGGAAGCGGTGCCACTTCCGTCGGAGGTTGCAGAACTCAGTAATCCGTTGGCGGGCTTGGGACTCTTTGCGGGTTTAGCGGAGGCACTGGAGTGGCAGAGCGCGATCCTAAACGGCGGGGAAATTTCAGTGGTTTCCACAGACAATGAAGGACTTGTGACTTTCATGAACGCCGCGGCGGAGCGACTACTCGGTTATTCGAAAGAAGAAATCGAAGGGCATTACACACCCCTGAAACGGCATGATGGGGAACAAGTCGCTCGGCGAACCGAGGTTCTCGAAAAGACGGGTCGACCTTAGTCGTCGCGCTTTCCGTTCACGCTCTTCGCTCGAGCACGATGAAAATCACCGGATTTGTCGGCATTCTGGAAGACATCACCGAACGGAAAGAGCAACGGCGTAAAATCATCGAGCAGCAAGCCCTGATGGTGCACTCCGCGAAGCTTGCATCCATCGGAGAGATGGCAGCCGGGATCGCCCATGAAATTAATAATCCTCTGCTGATTATCTCCGGCAAAGTCCAACAGATCCGTCGTGCGCCGGAACTTGGAAAACTCGATCCCGACCAAAATCTCGCCCACACCGAAACGACTAAAAAGACGGTCGACCGAATCGCGAAAATTATTTCCGGAATGCGCAATTTTGCGCGAGATTCCAGTGCTGATCCTTATACGGCGGTTTCGGTAACAAAGCTCTTGCAGGAAGTGGTTTCTTTCAGTGTGGAGCGTTTCGAAAATCAAGGAGTGGATCTCATCGTGAAAGTTCCCGCCCTGGATTTCGACCTCCAGTGTCGGACCTACCAGATCTCACAGGTACTGCTAGACCTGTTAAACAACGCTTTCGATGCCGCTGTGGATTCGAAGAACGGCTTGAAACCTTGGGTTGAAATTTCAGTCGACCGAAGACCGGAAGGAAAAGTTGGATTTAGAGTGAAGGATAGTGGGGATGGCGTTCCAGAAGGTCTCCGCTCGAAAATAATGGATCCGTTTTTTACTACAAAACAAGTGGTTAAAGGGACGGGGCTAGGGCTGAGTATTTCGAAAAACATTATCAAGCCGCACTCGGGAGAGCTTTTCCTCAACGATCAGCATGAGGAAACTTGCTTCTGTGTCGTCCTCCCGCTTACCTAGAAGGCGATCGATTAAAAGAGCCGTATTCGAAAGTTCGAATACGGCTCTCTAGATCATTAATATGGATATCTTATCCTGACCATCAAATCCGATCGTCGAAGAAGGTGGTTAGAACCAGAGTTTAATCGGAACGACGATGTCTAAGATGCTGTGTTTGTCGTTGGCAGTCACGTAAGTCCAGTAGGCTGCGGCTCCAATGGAAATCTCATTCGTTAATTTAAAGTCCATCGAGAGGTGGGGGCCGAATCCGAGATTGGTCGTGGAGACGAGACTGTTGCCTTCTTTTACCGAACCCGCATGAACTCCGCCGTTCAATCCGAACAAGCTGAAGAAGTTCAACTCGCCGAGATACTGGTCGACTCCGATGTTGGAATCCGTGAGCGGCACGCCTAAGTTCGTGTGCTGGTAAGTCGCCGCAATTCCGAGACCCGGAACGAGGTGGTAACCGATCGTGCCTCCGAATACGGAGCCATTATCGTAATTGATCGATGTTCCGAACGGAATCCCGAACCCCACCAGCCCGCCGATGTATCCTTCCGCTTTTGCTGAAGAAGAAATTATCATCGGGCTGAGTGCGAGTGCGAAGGCGAGGAGGCGAACAAATGGTTTTCGAGAAACTTTCATAAAATTGATCCTTTAGTCGTTTTGGGGACGTGAAGAGGGAACTCAGAACAGAGAATGCTAAGTCCGAGCCAAGGATAGGATCCGAGAATGACAGGAGTTTGGGGAAATTTGACCCTATGGCGGACTAAAAGCGGGGCGGCAAGTTTGCACCCTCATGGGTAATTAACCTCTACAAGGAGTTCTCCTTATGTCTCGTCCAACCGTTCTCCCCACGTCCGAATCCTCTCGAAAAGGATTTGCCCTTTCAAAGCGAAAAAAGAACTTAGCAATTGCCTCCTCTGCGCTCACCGCCGGTGCGGTGCTGACTTGGAAGTTGAAGTCGTTGAAGAGTCTATTCGGAATTCGAACTGCGAAAGGTGCCGAGTACCTTTCTGAATTTAAAGAGGGAGCGTTTGAAATTCGGCTCTACAGCGCACACGCTGTTGCCGAAGTCACGATTTCGGGTGAGCGAGACACGGCTGTATCAGAGGGATTTCGAGCACTTTTTCAGTACATTTCCGGACGGAACGAATCTGGGACCGAATTCCAAATGACTTCGCCGGTGAGTCAAGTGAAGGTCGACGGAGGGTGGCAGTCGAGTTTTTTTCTTCCGACATCAGTCGATTTAGCTCATCTCCCTCATTCTTCCGACCCGCGCGTTCGTGTCTTTGCTGTACCCTCTAGGCGCTGTGCATTCTTAACCTTTAGCGGGAAAAGTGGACCGATTGAATTTGCCTACCAATCGAGACGACTCCAAAACTGGATTAGAAATCACGGTTGGACCCCAGAAGCTGCTCCGACCCTCGATCTCTACGACCCTCCGTTCACTTTGCCCTACTTTAAGAAAAACGCGGTTCAAATCGAGTTAGGATGATTTTGGATATTTTGAGGAACGGGCTTCAGATCCCGAGTGCTGTAATCGATTCGGTCTAGGTCTGAAATGATTTTCGTGAGCGTGTCAGGAGAGAGCTGAGGTTGATCGCTCATAATCCATAAATACCGCTGACTCGGGACGCCCACCGCTGTCCAATGGTAATCGGGGTCGTGAGCGAGGATCAGGTAGTCTGCTTTGAATGGCCAAATGAACTGGATCTTCCACTGAGCATTCGAGGTTTCGGAGACCCATGCTTTTTGGGGAATGCTTCTGATTTTCCCGGTGAAGCTGCCGCGGCGGCATTTGAAATCCACATCGATTCTTTTTTCCGCTTCGTTCCATCGGTAGGTTTCCGTCGATGCATAGGCGTCTTTTTCTAGAAAAGTCGTTCGACCTGTGATGACGAACCATTTTTTCAGGTAACGGGATAGGTCGACGTTCGGTGCTGTTTTTTTGAAAGGGGTATTAGTGGTCATAGCGTCAAAGGCTGCAAAGAAGAGGCCTTTCCATTGGAAGGAGAATCAGGCAAAATTTATATACTTTTCATGAGTTCCATTTATTTATTTCGACCGGAAAAATTTTCTCTGATTTGGCTGATCGGTCTTTTCATTCTCCTTCCCGAGATTGGGAATGAGGCAATGGCAGAGACTGCTCATGGCGAAGCGCGTGGAGCGGCAAGCTGGACTACTGACGCGAGACGGCTGACTGGAGAATCCGATGCGGTTCGCTTGCGAGCGATTTCCCGGCTAAAGGCAACGTCAGATTTATCCAATCGGTTGGAAGCCGCGATGAAGGGAGCAGATCGCTTTCTTGCGCTTGATGTGATCACCGCTCTGAAGATACGATCAATGATGCCGTCGTTGTTGCGATATTCGGCGGAAGAAAATTCAGGTTATGCCATTCATGCCCTCAACACGTTAATCGAGCCGTCTGATCGCACCGCGATTTTTCAGGTTTATCGAGAACGACTTTCAAATCGTTCGACGAGCTATCCAAATCAGGTGGCATTGATCGATACCTTTTCTAGGACGGCCGAAAGATTAGATTTAGGCTTGCTCACTCGACTGCAGGATGAAGGGAGTGTCGAAGTGCGCTCCTCAATTCTCCATTACCTGCGCGCCCAGGTCTTGAATCAGTCACGGCAGGATTTAGTTTCTCTCGTCTTTCGAGCGCTGAGCGATCCGACTTTCCAAAATCGGTTACAAGCGCACTACCTGATTCATGAGTTCAGTCCGGGTTTGAAACAGAAGTTTTATCAGGAAATTCAGAGATCGAATCAGGCGTGTCTGGCCGATCCTGCGGAAGAGGTCCGACTCTTTTGCAGTGTAAGTTTGAGTGCCGGGAGGCAGGAGTGAAAAAATCATCTATCATTCTCGGAGCTTCATTTTTTTTCACAGTGGCAATCGCGCTTTTTTTTTCCACGCGCAGTATTCCGCCCGCAGCCCAGTGGAATTTTGAATCAGAGGTTTGTCGAGCGGCTTATTCTTCGCTTTATGCGAGGGACTCGATCGATGCGCGCATTGTTTTTGGTTACAAAGATGCGAGGCCAGCGCGTTTTGTTGCGGATCGGTACGAGCGGCTCCTCTTTATTGAAAAAATCCTAGCGGGCTGCGCGCAGGGCGAGTTTGCTTGTGGGTTTCGACGTTCGGAAAAAGATGGGGACCTTTTTCTGAAGAGTATTTCTGGCCCGGATGGGAGGCACCGAGAAGTTTATTTACGCGTCATCGGTTCGTCTGTGGGTCCGGACGATGAAGAAAATCGGAAAGATCCTTTCCAAGCATGGAAGTCGCGGACAGCCGAGAGCGCTTTTTTTCAAGGGCTTGCGAATGCGGATCTCGTTTTTTACAACGGGCATTCACGCGCTGGAGGAGGTCCTGACTTTTCCCCTCCTGAGTTAGACGCTTCCCTCGGAGTGGCGTTTGGATGGTACAAAAATCGCCAACCGGGATTTTCCCGAATGGAAGATTCACTCAAACACGAGCCAAACTTTTTGAAATTGCTCGGACTTTTCTCCTGCGCCTCAAACCGGTTATTTGTGAAATCGATCGAAGCCGTGAGGCCTGGTATCGGTGTCATGAGTAGTTCGAAGCTCATTTATTTTTCGGACGCATTAGAGAATTCACGCGAAATGTTATCGGCTGTTTTGGGAATGAAGTGCGAGAAAGCTTTTACAAATTTAACGAGAAAACCGGAAATGCAAGCCGCAGGGACCCGTATTTCCGGTTTCTTTGAAGACTTAAAGCCGTCGCTCTAGGTGTGAGCAGTTCGTCTCACCGAGCTGTTTCAGTAAACAGAGCTTGAAATAATCAGTGCGCGCGTCCTGCAGACGAAGCACCCAAGTTCAATGAGTCGTTTTGTGCAATAGGAGCACTTTGAGTCATTGCTGGAGTTTCAGTGACCGCTTCTTCTTTCTTAGCAGAGCTACAACCTGCGAACAGGCTAAGAGCTAAGGTGAAAGTGGCTAACATTAAGGCAGACGTCATTTTGTTCATCGGAATCTCCTGGTTTAGGGCGTTTATATTCGTTCTAGTCGAAATACGGGGTTATCTTGTCAGTCTAAGAGCAATCACCGAGCCAAATTCGCACAGCTATCACAAGATCTTTTAGGCTCAGATCAAATCAGATGCGGCGGGTGCGGCCATTCGTCGCCAGGTAAGCAATACTCAAAACGACGACTGCGCCGACGATCGAAACAATAAAACCAGCGCCTTCGCCTGGCTCATACCAATTCATCAAGCGGCCCAGCCATCCTGCGAACAGCGCGCCGGCCATACCGAGCAGGGTCGTCATCATCAAGCTCATCCGGTCATTACCGGGCTTTATGGCGCGTGCGATGACTCCAGCGAAAAATCCGAGAATAATGAATCCAATAAAGTGTAACATTTTAGCTCCGTCAGAAAATAGGGTTGGTGTGAACGGGACTATTGCCCCTCTTTTTAAAGCTTCACTGGTGTATCAGCAAGCGCTGGACCAACGGGTGCGAAGACAGAAAGGGCACTTTTTCTGAGCGAGAACCGAGCGGGAGTTTTGGTCGTGATTTCTCCGTCGGTGTCGACGGACATGGGCCGACTGGTGGTCAACGTGAGTTCTTTTGCTCGGAGGTGGAACACCGGATGGTGCTTTTCATAAGTTCCTTTGCGAAGCGCAAGGACGACTCCGGGAATTTGCCACCAGCGTTTCACCTCGACGCTAAAAAGATCCAGTTCGCCGTCATCGATCGCGGCATCGGATGCGACCGTAAGTCCAGACCCGAAATGTTTTCCATTACAAACACTGATTTGAAGCGTCTTAATACAAACCGAGCGACTCGGCGTGGTAATTTCGGCTCGAAAAGCGCGAAAAGTTCGAAAAACTCTAAGAGCCGTGAAGATGTAAGCGAACATCCCAAATCGTTTCTTCAAATCCGATTTTACCTCGCGGTTCACGTGAATGCTCACACCCATTCCGGCAACCACCAGGAACGGAAGGTCATTCACCGAAGCGACATCGACGCGCTTCGGTGACCCCGTGAAAATAATCCCGCAAGCTTCCTTCAACTCGAGCGGAATTTCTAATTCACGCGCTAAATTATTCGAAGTGCCTAAGGGGATGACCGCGACCGGCAAGTCGACTTCTAAGAGTGCAGGCAGCGCGGCATTCACGGACCCATCTCCACCCGCAATCACCACCGCGTCGACACTCGCCGCATGCGTCCGAACCGCTTCCCGGAAATCTGCAGGCGAAGTGTCGTGGTCGGGGACCACTTCCAAACCGAGTCGAGAGAGTTCGGCTCGAACCTGGCTTGAGGCATCTTTACCGCTTCGTGATTGGGGATTGATCAGTAGAAGCACTCGACGTGGCACCATATTCTCGCTACCTTGAGGCAGAGCGTAACTGAACATGTCAATTATTGCACACATTTCGGATCTTCATTTCAATCGTGTTGACGAAGAGGTTTGTCAGGCACTTCTTGAAGAAATGCGCGCAGTCCGTCCCGACCTGGTGATCGTTTCGGGTGATGTCACGCAAAGAGCAAGAGTACGAGAGTTTCTCGCCTTTCGTGAGTTCATCGGAAAAGTTCCTTTTCCAAATTTGATCGTTCCGGGAAATCACGATGTTTCGCTTTATAATCCTTTCCGCCGTTTTCTCAGGCGTCTGACTCGTTTCAGGCGGCTCGTCGAGAGCGACCCTCACCCAACGTTTGAAAATGAGCGTTTTTTCGCTATCGGGATGGACACCACTCGCTCTTTCACCATCAGCGGGGGCAAAGTGAAGGAAGCGAGAGTCCGCTTTGTTCACGAACGACTGGCGAAGGTGGATGAAAGAAAGTTGAGACTGCTGGTTTGCCATCACCCCGTTCACTCCGAGCCGGGGCATCACAAAGACTGGGTGGATGGATTTTCGCTTTTAGAGGAGCGAGTGGATGTGGTTCTTTCCGGGCATCACCAC
Source organism: Oligoflexia bacterium (assembly GCA_014376785.1). Taxonomy (GTDB): domain Bacteria; phylum Bdellovibrionota; class UBA1018; order UBA1018; family UBA1018; genus JACMQW01. Next base: position 6,681 of record JACMQW010000001.1, on the reverse strand, counting down.
CTTTCGGAAAGCGAAGCGAAGGTTAAAGGAGGGTCGACCCTTCTCGTTCGGGCAGGTACGGCCACTTCGACTCGTCACCGAGGAGAGACGAACGCGTTTAATATCTTGCGCATTCTTTCGGGCCAGTCCCTCGAGGTGGAGGTTCGATCATGGAATGTCGAAGCTCGGCGTTTCGAGACGAAAAGTAAAAAACAGTTTCACCTCGGTCAAGGTGAGTGGGTTGTAGGGAACGAGAGTTAGTCGATGACGTTGCCGACAAAACTGCAATGCGATTACTTCGCGCGCGGCGAATGCCGCTCTTGTTCAGAGATCGAGGTTTCCCTCGACGCTCAGATCAAGGAGAAAGAAAGTCGCGTCTGTGAGGCATTAAGCGACTTGCCGATTTCGCCTGGACGTCGGAGCGAGGCTTCTGAGGGTTCGACGAATTTTCCTCTTTTACCGACGATCCGGTCCCAGGTGAGCGGTTTTCGGAACCGGGCAAAGATGGCCGTCACCGGGTCGCTCGAGACTCCGATCATCGGCTTAGTAGGCGAAGGCTCCTCGGTCGATTCACTGGACCAAGGTCGCGAAATTCTAGATTGTCCCATTCACCATCCTGCATTGAACGCGATTTTCAACGCGCTCCCTGATTTTATCCGCCGGTTTCAACTCACTCCTTACCGGATTAAAGATCGCACGGGGGAATTGAAAGGTCTGATTGCCTTTCATTCGCCCACGCGGAATGAAACCTACTTGAGGTTTGTTCTCCGTTCACGGGAGTGTGTCTCGCGGATAAAAAAAGCACTGCCCGAGCTTAGGGCGCTCTTTCCGAATTTAGTTTGCGTCACGGTGAATCTCCAACCCACTCCTCACGCGATTTTAGAAGGGGAAGTCGAGATCGTGTTGACTGCAGAAAATGCGATTACGCACGAAGTGGGGGGAATTCCGTTTCGACTGTCGCCGATGGCTTTCGTTCAGACGAATGTCCTTACCGCGGAAAAGCTCTACCGGACGGCGGCGGAATGGATCCGAGATGCAGACGTTCAAGATGGGATGGAGCTTTACTGCGGCCAAGGCGCATTCAGTTTTTTCACTGCTCCCCATGTAAAACGGTTTCTCGGAGTCGAGATTAATCCCGATGCGGTCGAGACTGCGAACCTGAGTGCTAAACTCTTAGGTTACGACCACCTTTCGTTCGTATGCCTCGACGCGCGAGCGGGTGATGAGGGGATGAAGCAGTGGATGAGAGAGAGAGGTCGAGAGCTCGTGCTGGTGAATCCTCCTCGGCGTGGAGTGGGAAGCGGAATCGAGCTCATCGAAGAAGTCCGCCCACGAAATTTCATTTATTCGAGTTGCGAAATCGGGTCGCTCTCTAATGATCTCCGAAAATTAACGGGTTATCAAATCGAGCGAGTGCAGATCTTCGATCTCTTCCCTCACACCAGGCATTTCGAAACACTCGTGTGGCTGACTACGCCGGTCACCCCTTAACGGGAATTCCTTCTTTACTGAGCAGAACTCGAATGATTTCTCGTTTGTCGCCTTGGATTTCGATGACTCCGTCTTTTCCTTCAGTCGAGTAGGTGCCACCCGATCCGCATTTTTTTTTCAAATTCGTGCAGAGATTTTTTAAGTAGAGTTCGCTTTTCGGAAGGTGGTCGATCACGGTCACTGTTTTACCGCCGCGGGCTTGCTTCTCAAGCCTCAGCACTGCGGTAAATTTCACTTTTTTCGGATCGACTTCCGGAGTGCAGGTGCATTCCGAGACGACTTCTTTGCACTTCGGGCATTTCGCGTTCAGACGAGGATCGGTGGAGTAAACGAGGCGACCCTCACTGCTCATCGGTACATCGCGTTTCGTTTCACTTGGCGATCGAGTTTCTCTTCATCGACGGCGGCCGGTGAACCATGGCCGCTCCAAGCGGTCGTTTGGTAGGCGTGGTCGCGTTTTTTTGCGTACACCACTTCGGTATCGATGACGGCGTTAAAGCCTTTTTCGGCGGCGATGAAGGCGAGCCGTAAAATGGTCTCATCCCGGTCCGCGCAGTTCTGAACTTTCACGGTCAGTTTTGAGTGCTTAATCAGGGGGATTTCTTTTCTCTGAGTGGTGAAGAAAATATAGACGTTCTCGGCTTTCGCTTTGTTTTCGTCGTAGCGAAGCACTTCCGGTTCTACTTTTTCGTCGTAACAAAATCGGCAATATACGGAGTGGACGAGTTCAGGGTCTACTTTTTCTTGAAGTGAAAAGGTCCCATTTGGCGGGGCGAGGACGCAGTCTTCGCAGAGCTGTTTTTCGCAAAGCTGGCATGCGGTCGAGACGTCAGGGGTGCGGCAGGTTTCGCAGAGGTTTTCCATTACGGCGCAAGATAACACGGGTCGGCGTAAACGCATTCTGCAAAATTCCCCGGTATGTCGTTTGCAATTTTGCCCGTGAATGGGGCTTAAAAAATACCAGCGTAAACGCAACTTCAAGCTCACCTCCGAGCCCAGCGGGACCGGGCTTGCTCGTAAAACCACGAAGGCCAAACCGGAAAATTCCTCGTTTGTGGTTCAGAAACACGCGGCTTCCCGCCTTCATTACGACTTCAGGCTCGAAATGGACGGGGTTTTGAAGAGCTGGGCGGTTCCGAAGGGTCCGAGCCTCGATCCGGGCCAGAAGCGCTTAGCCGTTGAAGTAGAGGACCACCCCCTCGATTACGGCTCCTTTGAAGGTAGCATTCCCAAAGGAGAATACGGGGGCGGGGATGTCATCGTTTGGGACCGTGGCCAGTGGGTGGCGGATTTTGATCCAAAAGCGTCGCTGAAAGCGGGAAGGCTCGAGTTCACGCTCAAGGGCGAAAAGCTCGCTGGAAAGTGGATCCTCGCTCGCACGCGTCGGTCCGCCGGGAAACCTCAGTGGCTCCTCATGAAGCGAGACGATTTGGCCGCCGTGGATGATCCTAAGTTCGACATCACGGTTTCCCGGCCCGAAAGTGTGATTACCGGAGAGACGCTTCCGGGCGAAAAGAAAAAATCAGGGATTCATTCAGTGATTAACAAAGAAGCCCGGGGTGTGCCTCAGAGAGCGACGAAACCGGCCGCAAACAAAGCGCGATCCGTTCAACTTCCAACATTCATAGAGCCCCAGCTCGCAACCCTCTCGAAAACTCCTCCGGAAGGAACGAAGTGGTTTCACGAGATTAAATACGATGGATACCGAACCCTCTGTAGAATCGAGGGGAAAAAAATTCAGTTCTTCACGCGCAGCGGACTCGACTGGACATCGAAATACGGGACGCCTTCCTCCGGACTTCTGAAAGAATTTCGAAAATTGAATGTTCAATCGGCATGGATCGACGGCGAAATTTGTGTGGCCGATTCAGAAGGGGTTACCCAATTCCACCTCCTGCAAAATGCTTTGAAAGAGGGCAATGACCGCGACCTCGTTTTTTATGCGTTTGATTTACTGATGATTGATGGAGAAGACCTTCGGGAGTCGGCCTTGGAATTGCGGAAGCAGCGCTTAAAAAACCTTCTGGAAGATCACGGAAAACAATCTACTGGTGCCGTCTCGAACATCGTTTACAGTGACGAATTCGAAGGAGATCCGGGACCGCTTCTTCAGGAAGCGTGCCGGCGGGGGATGGAAGGGATCATCTCGAAGCAGCGGCTCTCGACCTATACTTCCCGGCGAACGCCGGAGTGGCTGAAGTCGAAGTGTTCGAATAACGAAGAATTTTTAATCGCAGGGTACATGCCATCGGACGCTCGCGCCGGATTTCGCTCGCTGATTATGGCGTCGAGAGATGCGAAAGGGAATCTCAAGTACATGGGTCGCGTCGGCACGGGATTCGATGCGCGAGATCTTCGCGATTTATCGGCGACGTTTAAAAAAATCACGCGGGATGATTCTCCTTTTTCAAAGCAAGAGACCGAACGGGTAGAGGGAAAGAGAACAGCGATTTGGCTTGAGCCTCAGCTCGTGGCTCAGATCGCATTTCGGGCATGGACGGGGGAACATGTCCTCAGGCAAGCCTCTTTCCAGGGCTTACGGCTCGATAAACCAGCCAGAGAAGTGAAGAAGGAAGTCGCGGTTCCAGTCAAAAAAGAAATTAAAAGGGCGAGCGGTAAATTACGAGAGATGAAATCGAAAAAGGCGGTCAGTGAGAAACGCTCAGCTGAGAAATCGGTCGCTCGTAAACCAGCCTCCCTTGCGCGTGTAATCGGACAGTCTAGTGTCACCCTCACTCATCCGAATAAAGTTCTGATTCCGGATGTCGGAGTGACGAAGCAGGAAATCGCGGATTATTATTCGTCGATCGAAAAATGGATTCTGCCCCATGTGAAAGATCGACCGCTGTCTTTGCTCCGTTGCCCCGATGGGGTGAGAGAGGCGTGTTTTTTTCAGAAAAATCTGAATGTTTACCGACCACCGCAGCTCGACATTTATCCAAGCCAAACTCCGAGAGGTGAGCCTGAAAAGCTGATTTACCTTCATGACATCGATGGGATTCTTGCCCTCACTCAGATGAATGTTTTGGAGATCCATAATTGGGGCACCCACCGAAGTCATCCGCTGAGCCCCGACCTGCTCGTTTTCGATCTCGATCCGGGTCCGGGAGTGACGCTAAAACAAGTGGTGAATGCTACGCTTTCCATTCGGGATACGCTGCTCGATTTGGGTCTCCAGTCGTTTGTGAAAGTTTCTGGCGGAAAGGGTTTTCACATTCACGTTCCGATCGAGCCGCTCTACACGTGGGAAGAAGTTAAAAACTTCACCCGGACGGTGGCGGAACATTTCGAAGCAAAAGATCCGAAGCACTATGTTGCGAGCGTTTCAAAAGCGAAACGCGAAGGACGCATTTTTATCGATTACCTTCGGAATGGTTACGGTGCGACTTCGGTTGCACCTTATTCTCTGCGTGCTCGGGATGGGGGAGCGGTGGCGCTGCCCATTAGCTGGAAAGAGCTCGCGACGACGGCTCCCGACGCGTTTAGTTTAGAGAAAGCACAGGCTCGATTAAAAAAACTGAAAAAGGATCCTTGGGTCGGGTATTTCAAGCTCAAGCAAAAAATCCAGGTTCTCGAACAGGCTCGGGGCGAAACTCAGGAGCGAAAAACGAAGTCTGCGGGTAAACGTCGGGCAAAATGAGCCGGTATGGATATCGCAATAGTAGGGTGAGGAGAACACCATGGTAAATCGAGCCGAGCCCAATTCCAAACAAACTCAGACTTCAGAATCCGAGCTAAAGAAATTACCACTCACGTCAGAAAAATCCCAGCGTCTGGATCATTCGACTTTAGCCCAGAGGCCACCAGCCAAAGGCACTGAGCCACAGCCGAAAGAACCGAAGCAAGGGAAGGGGAATCGCGAACCGGCTACCCGGTAGTAAGTCGAGCTGCTATCCCGCCAAGGGGACTTTCTCTCGATCATTAGACTCACCTGTAAAAAAAGGGATTCTCCTCATGAGGAGAATCCCTTTTTTAGTTTGGGAGTTGGATCGAAACGGAGACCCCGCTTTTAGATGGAGCGCGGATCGATTTCTGACCAGGTGGATTTCGTCACCGAGCCACAGCTTTTTAAATAGGTGCCGTTTCCAGCGTAATTGCTCGTTACTTTTACTTGGTAAGATTTTGCGGATTTATTGTTCGGGCCGCGGTTGCCGCCGAAGAGCGCAGTCGAGATCTCGGTAACGTGGTAGGTGGTCGAAAAAAATCCTTTTTCATCCCGCTCAGCGCTCACAAACGACACCTTCATTTGGAAAAGGGCATCCACCACTCTTGGAGCCGCATTTAACACGAGGTCGTCGCCGGCGACCAAAGTAACAGTATCCTTTACGACGCGGACGTAACGCACCGGAGGGACAGTGCCGTTTTGCGAGTCCTTATTTGCTTCGCCGAGCTTTTCGACCATCGCCGTGCGGAGGGCTCTTCCATCCGCGGTGAGTGCGAGGTCATGGTAGGGATGCGTCGAATTTGGACACGTCACATCTGCTGCGAAAGCGGGGAAGGACGCAAAAAGGGCCAGAATCAGTGAATATTTCATAAAGTCTCCATGACAAGTCGATCGGGGGCCGCTCACAGGAAAGAGGGTCGATCGCCGAATTCAGCCAAAAAATCAGTTTGTCCTTAATGAGTGTCAAAGGACTAGCGCGGGGTCAAGCAAGCGCTCTCTAAAAATTCGCGGATGCGTTGCGGACGGGGCATGTGGTAGACTAACTCCAATGGGGACGTAATGGTTTCGACAGATTTGTTGAAATCACAGAGGCACGTCGAGGCGCCGGAGGCCTCGTTAAAACCGGCAAATTGTATTTGGCAACGAATACGCAATGGCTGCTTAATAGTTTAATTACTACTTAGGCTACCCGTCTTACCCGTATGTTCCGTCGGTGCGGGAGTAGACGTCATTTAGATGGAGTAGAGTGGGTTTTCTCGCAGATGGGATCCACTCGAAAATAAAGTCTGCGGAGGGCAAGAGGAGTCGGTGACTGGACGCCTCATGCTTAATCTAAAGAAGTCACTACGCGTGTAGAATCTGTGACGGATCTCTTTTGGACGAGGGTTCGATTCCCTCCGTCTCCACCATTTTACCCCGATCCTGTAATTTCAATGAGTTACACGATCGGGGTTCTTATTTCTGCGCGGGGAATCTGCAAGCTTTTGAAATCATTAGAGCAAGATTTCCCAACGTATCCCGCACGGTTTCGGACACTTTTTGGCATT